>NZ_CP121114.1 GCF_029581395.1 Roseinatronobacter sp. S2
TGTCCTCACCAGCAACGGTGAGAATGTTGAACTGTCGTATGTGCAGGCTCCTACGTCGCCTGCGTCGAACAAAAACTCCACCCCCGCCCGATCGTTCGCCAGCTATCTGGCGAGCGCTCAGCGCTCGAACGGGCGTGGATTTTTGCCCTCCTGTAGATCATAAGAAAGGGCAAAATTTAACTCATTGATAAACAAAGAAAAAAAAGGGGGGGGTGCGTCACCAGCTATGACGCACCCCTGCGTCACCCTAGATGGCGCAGGTTTGACGAAAAATGAGTCACTTCTGTCCACTTTTTGGCCAGATCAGGCGCAAAATGGGCGTTGACCGAGCGCCCAAAATTGGACATTGTTGGCGAGAAGTTGGTCACAGATGGCGCAGGCCTGCGTCAACTACGCGCCAGTAAGTTTACCGAGAAGAGACGCCATGTCGAAGCCTATGCCCCTGCGAAGCCCCCTCATGGCAACTGGATTCAAACAGAGCGCAAAGCGCATGAAGAATCGGCCAAACTCATAGGCCGCGCGCCAAAGGCGGCGCAGTTGATGCACATCATCACTGCCCGGATCGGTGAACAAAACGCTGTCGTTATCTCGCAAAAGACATTGACCGAACTGATGGGTGCATCACGGCGAACTGTGCAGCGCGCCCTTACGACACTTGCCGACGAACGCTGGATCGAGGTTCGTCAGATCGGCGAAAATGGGACAGTAAACGCATACATCATCAATGATCGCGTTGCATGGACCGGAAAGCGTGACGGCATCCGATACAGCCTGTTCAGCGCAAATATCGTGATTTCATCAACGGAACAGCCTGATCGTGAAGCGGTCGAGAATGACCAGCTAGAACCACTCCGCCATATCCCATCTCTGTTCCGCGACGAACAGCAACTGCCCTCTGGAGAGGGCCTCCCCTGTTTCTCAACCGGCCTTCCCGGCATGGAACATGCTTTACCAGCCCGCCATCGTGGCAATGCGCCAGATTTTGATAGTGAATAGGGGGTGTTCACAGTGGCCAAACTTTCCATGCGTGATGCGGCCAAGCACTTTGATGTTTCCCGGCCAACCCTGCAAAAAGCTCTTAAATCTGGTAAAATATCGGGTGTTCAAGATGGGAAAGGCCATTGGACACTTGACCCGGCAGAACTGGCAAGGGTTTACCAGCCCCGGAAAGCGCAGGCGGAAAAGGTGGACAACACTATACCGGCCAATTTTACCAGTGAGAACACCCCTTTACAGGGAGAAGTTGAAGCCTTGAGAGCGCGCCTTGCAGAGGCAGAGCAAAGGGCTGCGGTGGCCGAGGCGCTGGCGGATGAACGCAGCAGACACATCCAAGACCTCCGAAGGATGCTCCCCGCCCCAGATAATACGCCGCGCCCCAAGGGTTTCTTCAAACGACTGCTTGGGCAGTGACAACAACAGGGGCTGCCGTGTCAGTAATTTCCGATTTCATTTCAAAGGTGCAGGCCATCCATAAGACAGGGGCCGCAACCGAACACTCCTACCGATCCGCACTGGAAACCCTGCTTAGTGGCCTCGAAGAGGGCACGACAGCTCTGAATGAGCCTAAGCGGGTGAAATGCGGCGCCCCGACTTCATCGTCCAGCGGGGCGAGATCGTCGTCGGCCATGTAGAGGCCAAGGACATCGGCCTTGATTTGCGGGCGATGAAGGACACCAACAAGGAGCAGCAACAGCGCTATCTCAAGGCGCTGCCGAATCTTGTCTATACGAATTGCCTTGATTGGGACTTCTATCGGGACGGAGAACGCTTCGCCTCCGTGACTGTGGCCGATTACCTGATGGGCATTCAGCCCAAGCCCGAAGAATATGACCGCCTCGAACATCTGCTGCGCGAGTTTATCGCTCAGAAACCACAGACCATCACCTCTACGGAAAAGCTGGCAAAGATGATGGCGGGCAAGGCCGGCCTCATCAAGGATGTGCTGTTCAAGGTGCTGCGGGAAGACACGGAGTTCCGCACCGATCTGGGTGGGCAATACAAGGCGTTCCGGGAGCACCTGATCCACGACATCAAACCTGAGGACTTTGCCGACATCTACGCCGAAACCATTGCTTACGGCATGTTTGCGGCCCGCCTGCACGACACCTCACTGGAAACCTTCACCCGGCAAGAGGCGCTGGAACTGCTGCCTAAATCCAACCCGTTCCTGCGCAACCTGTTCAGCTATGTGGCAGGGCCAAGCCTTGATGACAGCATCCGCTGGATCATCGACGATCTGGCAGATGTTTTTCAGGCTGCCAACGTGGCAGTCTTGATGAAGGATTTTGGGACTCTGACAGGCCGAAAAGACCCGTTCCTGCACTTTTACGAGGATTTTCTCGCCGCCTATAACCCGACCAAGCGCAAGGCGCGGGGCGTCTGGTATACCCCGGAACCCGTGGTCAATTTCATCGTCCGTGCGGTGGATGAGGTGCTGCGCACCGAGTTCGGGCTGGCTGACGGACTGGCCGACACCTCGAAGGTGACAATCGACCTCGACACCGGACACAACGACGCCAAGGGCAAACCGATCACCCACAAACGCGATGTGCATCGGGTCCAGATCCTCGATCCTGCCACCGGAACAGGAACCTTTCTGGCTGAGGTCATCAAGCAGATCGCCCCCAAGGTCAAAGACGTGGCCGAAGGCATGTGGTCCGGCTACATCGAGCGTGACCTGATCCCGCGCCTGCACGGCTTCGAGCTGCTGATGGCTTCCTATGCCATGTGCCATATGAAGCTGGATATGATCCTGGGCGAGCTAGGGTATCGCCCAGGCAAAACCCCACCGCGACTGTCGGTCTATCTGACCAACAGCCTTGAGGAAGGCGACCGCGATGTCCGCGACCTGTTCATGGCGCAGTGGCTGACGCGCGAGGCCCAAGAGGCCAATGTCATCAAGCGCGACATGCCCATCATGTGCGTTCTCGGAAACCCGCCCTATTCCGGGGTCAGCTCCAACAACGGCGCGTGGGCCACAAACCTGATTGCCCCTTACAAGATGGAACCGGGCGGCAAGGTGAAGCTCAAAGAGCGGAATCCCAAGTGGATCAACGACGATTACGTCAAATTCATCCGTTACGCCGAACACATGATTTCCAAGACGGGCGAGGGCGTTTTGGGGTTCATCACCAATCATGGCTACATCGACAGCCCTACATTCCGGGGGATGCGCTGGCACCTGATGCAGAGCTTCGACAAGCTCTATATCCTCGATCTGCACGGCAACTCGAAGAAGAAAGAGGTCGCGCCGGACGGGTCGAACGATGTCAACGTCTTCGACATCATGCAGGGCGTGGCCGTCATCATCGGCGTGAAGCATCGCAAGAAGGGCGAGACGGCAAAGAAGCCCCCCGTTCCGGCCGAGGTGTTCCATGCCGAATTCTGGGGGCCAAGGCGGCAGAAATACGACCGCTTGCAACAGTCTGAGCTGAACAGCCTGTCATGGACCAAGCTGGACCCGGACCCGAAATATCAGATGTTCTATCCGATCAACCGGAAGCTCTTGGAAGCCTACGACACGGGCTTTAACCTATCTGAGTTCTTTCTGCACAGCACTATGGGGGTAATCACGAAAAGGGATAATTTTACGATCCGCCTAGAGGCCGACGAGGTTTGGAACGTTGTTGAACGAATGTCCCGGACACCGGATTCTGACCTCCATAGGGTATTCAACCTTCCCAAGGACAGCGATTGGGAAGCGATAAACGCCAAGCAGGACATCATCTCCTCGGGGCCAGATCGTAGTTTTGTAAAATCAATACGATATGCCCCTTTCGATAATCGTTTCACCTACTACACGGGCCGAACACGTGGCTTCCTCGCCCGTCCAGTAGAACAAACGATGCGACATTTCCACGAAGGCAACTTTGCGCTTTCGGTGACCAGAAAAATCGACATCGGTTCTGGCTGGAACCACGTCTTGGCAATTGACCGGATGATGACTCACCATGCTGTGTCTCAGAAGGAGGGCAACTATTTGATGCCCTTGTATCTGCTTCCAGAGGAACAAGACCTCGACCAAAAGCGGCGCGTGAACTTCAACGCCAAACTCTGGAAAAAACTGCGCACGAAGGCGAAAGACGTCGCCCACGGCGAACCTGATGAGCTGGCGACCTTTGACTACATCTACGGCGTCCTGCACTGCCAAGCTTATCGGGAAACCTTTGCCGAGTTCCTCAAGATCGACTTCCCCCGCATTCCGTGGCCCGCCACGCCCGCCGAGTTCTGGGACGTGGCCGAAAAAGGCGGACAGCTCCGCCGCCTGCATCTGATGGAGCCTGCGGCCATCGGCGAAACGCCCTATCCGTTCCGTGGTGAGGGCGATGGAGCAGTCACCGAACCAAAGTTCAAGGACGGCAAGGTCTGGATCAACGACACCCAGCACTTCGCGGACGTGCCGCAAGCGGCATGGGATGCGCTGATCGGCGGCTACCAGCCCGCCCAGAAATGGTTGAAGGACCGCAAAGGTCGTGAGCTGGGTTTTGATGATGTGAGGCACTACCGGCAAATCATCAAAATTCTTCTGGAAACCAATCGTATCATGCAGACGATCACGCTGACGCTGGATGTTCCAGCGTGACCGTTTCGGGTTTTCCATGTTGCAAAGACAGGGTGTGAAGGTGGCAAGAAATAGGAACGTATACTTCACACCCCTTCGCCTCCCCTTGAAAAACCCAAGCGATTAGGTTATATACTCATCAATGCCAACTGTCCTTCGCCTCGATGGCCTGCGCGTGAGAATCTATGTGGACGATCACCGACCCGCCCATGTCCACGTCATCGCAGCAGATGGTGAGGCTGTATTCGTGCTGAACTGCCCTGACGGCCCGCCAGAACTGCGGGAACGCCATGGGGTGTCGTTGCAGATGGTGAACCGCATCCAGAAGGAACTGGCAAAGCATCTGTCAGTCCTTTGCCCGAAGTGGAGAGAAATTCATGGAGATTTCTGAGCAAGAATTTCAGGCCGCGACCCTTCGTGGCGAAGAGATGCGGCGCAGGGGTTATGCCATCCGGGCCGATTATGACACCCGTCAAAACAGGCTGGTCGTGGACCTCAACACAGGCGTCACGGTCATGGTGCCCGTGCATCTGATCGAGGAGCTGTCGGACGCCACAGCCGACGATCTGACGGAGATTGAGATCAGCCCGGCAGGGACCGCGCTGCACTGGCCCCGTCTGGACGCGGATGTCTACGTGCCAAGCCTGATGCAGGGGATCTACGGCACGAAGCGCTGGATGGCTGCACAGCTTGGCGCTGCCGGGGGTAGCGTCACGTCACCCGCCAAGGCAGCGGCGGCACGGGCAAACGGTGCCAAAGGCGGGCGACCGAAGAAGCAGGCATAGCGATGCCGATGACGTGGCTTGCGGTCTATGCGCAGCATGGCTCGTGCAGCTACGGCGAGCTGTCCGCAGAGCGCCTGCGGGCAATCCTGCTGGGCGATGCGCCCGCACCGGATGAACAGGCCAGTGTCCGGCAAGCGCTGCTGGAGACCGACGCGGTGGCGCTCAACTGCGCCCCGGCGCAGGAGCTGGCCAACGAGCTGGGGCTGACGCTGGCCCAGCTTGACGTGCGGTGTGTCGAGCTGACCGGGCACAAGCTGGGGTCGGCATCACACACAGAGCTGGCACGGCAGACAGCAAACCCCTGATCGACATCGCCCGCCATGAGGCAGGGGAGAGAAGGGGTTTGCAGCCGCCAACGGCGGCTTGGCAAGGCGCGGCCCAAGGGGTTGCAAGCTGCGCAGATCATCAGATCGGAGAACGGGGTTTCCAAAGGGGCGTGGCCTCTTTGGTCCTGCGGAAGGCATGGGGGGTTTTGAAAGGGGGGAGAGTGTGCTATCACCCCTTCACCTACGAGATAAGCTTGCTTATCTCTAGTAGGTTAGAGAATAAGGATTCTCTGCAAGGATAGATTGCCATGACGGACGACGTTCTCAAACCGGAAAAAAGCGGAAACTCCCGCGCCGCGCAAACACGGATCAAGGGCAAGAGCGCAGGTGGCATTGGCGGGCAAAGGGCGCATGATTTGCGCATCGGGCCACAGCCAGATTATGTCGATGCCTCCCGCGCTCACCTCAACCGGGTGCTGATCGCACCGCAGACAGGCACGCAGCTGCGCAAAATCTGCGAAGAGCGCCGCGCCCTGCGCACCACCACCCGCGCGATGAAGTCCAGCGCCGCCGTGGGTGTCGTCGGCATCATCACCTTCGGTCATGAGGCTCAGAAAATCTTCGATGCGCTGACACTGGAACAACAGGACGCGGCCTATCGCGAGACAGCAGAGGCCATTGCAGAACGGCTCAACACCACCTTGACTGGGCTGGTGGCGCATGGCGACGAAAGCGCCGCCCATGCCCATTTCCAGCTGCCCGCCTATGACCTGACCGGACATCCTGTCAGCGAGACGGCCAAGCGTGCGGCGTTGCGGGACTTGCAGACCATCACGGCTGAGGTGATGGGCCGTCATGCGCCGGGCATCGAGCGGGGCCGGTCGAAGCTGGATCGCCTCAAGGCCGGTGCAACGCCCGCCGAGGTCGTCAACCGCTCGGTGGCCCAGCTCCACGACGATCTGCCCATCGAAATTGCCCAGCTTGAGACAGAGATCGCCACGAAGAAAAACCAGTCCTCAGACCTCGATAGTGAAATCGCAGCCCGACAGGGCCTGCTGTCAGAGCTGGCGGCTAAGATCGAAAACAACGAACGCCTTGCCGCTGCTGCCCTTGAAAAAGCCGCCACGAATGAAGCGAAGGCCGACAAGGCCCTGAAGAATGCAGCCCTCTATGAGGGCCGTGCCGAAAAGGCACGGCGAGAACGGGACGCGGAAGAGCGCACCTTGAGCAACCTGCAACTGGACCGGCGCAAGGAAGAGGAACGGCTGGAACGTCTCCGGGAACAGCAGGCGGCAATTCTCGCTGAAAACCAGAGGCAGCTCGAACTTGGCAAACGGATCGCCCAGGAGAACGACCTGCTGTTGGAGAAAGAAAGACAGAAGGCTGAGACCCTGACGATAGAGCTGGGGAGACTGGAAGCCGAAACCATTCACTTGAAGACCGTTGTGGAAGAGCAGGAGGCGTTCATTGCCGATGCCGAACGGATCGCTGACGTTCAATGGGATCGTGCCAACGCTGCCATGGACGCTCAGAGCGCGGCAGAGGCCAAAAGGAAGGCGGCAGACACGGAAGCTGCCCAAATCCGTGAGACGGCCCTTAGAGACGCTCAGAAGGCCGCTGATGCCCTTCTAGCTGCGGCGCAGGACCAAGGCGTCAGGGAAGCGCTGCGCGTCACCGAAGAGGTGTCTAAGAGGTTGGAGGCCGAATTGCTGTCAGAGGGTCAAAAGGCCCTGCTCAACGCAGAACGTGAACGCGATCAGTGGAGGACTGCGTTCGAGCTGCTACGGGATGCTGTCAAAAGCCTGATCCCTGCCAACCTCTATGAGACTGTTCGGGATCGATTCATGGGGAAGTGGTCTAAACATCCTGACAACCCGGAGCGAAAACCAGAACCGCCGCCTCCATCTTATTCCGCGGGTCCGTCTGGTCCCTGACCATTCTCAGCAAATCCAGTGCTTTCTTCACGCGTAACGGTTCGATCTGTGGATAACCTTCCCCTCCCTGCCTGACCCACCCTATCCTGTCAGCGTTGCGCTTGTGTGAAGCGATGTCCTCACCAGCAACGGTGAGAATGTTGAACTGTCGTATGTGCAGGCTCCTACGTCGCCTGCGTCGAACAAAAACTCCACCCCCGCCCGATCGTTCGCCAGCTATCTGGCGAGCGCTCACGCTCGAACGGGCGTGGATTTTTTGCCCTCCTGTAGATCATAAGAAAGGGCAAAATTTAACTCATTGATAAACAAAGAAAAAAAAGGGGGGGGTGCGTCACCAGCTATGACGCACCCCTGCGTCACCCTAGATGGCGCAGGTTTGACGAAAAATGAGTCACTTCTGTCCACTTTTTGGCCAGATCAGGCGCAAAATGGGCGTTGACCGAGCGCCCAAAATTGGACATTGTTGGCGAGAAGTTGGTCACAGATGGCGCAGGCCTGCGTCAACTACGCGCCAGTAAGTTTACCGAGAAGAGACGCCATGTCGAAGCCTATGCCCCCTGCGAAGCCCCCTCATGGCAACTGGATTCAAACAGAGCGCAAAGCGCATGAAGAATGGGCCAAACTCATAGGCCGCGCGCCAAAGGCGGCGCAGTTGATGCACATCATCACTGCCCGGATCGGTGAACAAAACGCTGTCGTTATCTCGCAAAAGACATTGACCGAACTGATGGGTGCATCACGGCGAACTGTGCAGCGCGCCCTTACGACACTTGCCGACGAACGCTGGATCGAGGTTCGTCAGATCGGCGAAAATGGGACAGTAAACGCATACATCATCAATGATCGCGTTGCATGGACCGGAAAGCGTGACGGCATCCGATACAGCCTGTTCAGCGCAAATATCGTGATTTCATCAACGGAACAGCCTGATCGTGAAGCGGTCGAGAATGACCAGCTAGAACCACTCCGCCATATCCCATCTCTGTTCCGCGACGAACAGCAACTGCCCTCTGGAGAGGGCCTCCCCCCTGTTTCTCAACCGGCCTTCCCCGGCATGGAACATGCTTTACCAGCCCGCCATCGTGGCAATGCGCCAGATTTTGATAGTGAATAGGGGGTGTTCACAGTGGCCAAACTTTCCATGCGTGATGCGGCCAAGCACTTTGATGTTTCCCGGCCAACCCTGCAAAAAGCTCTTAAATCTGGTAAAATATCGGGTGTTCAAGATGGGAAAGGCCATTGGACACTTGACCCGGCAGAACTGGCAAGGGTTTACCAGCCCCGGAAAGCGCAGGCGGAAAAGGTGGACAACACTATACCGGCCAATTTTACCAGTGAGAACACCCCTTTACAGGGAGAAGTTGAAGCCTTGAGAGCGCGCCTTGCAGAGGCAGAGCAAAGGGCTGCGGTGGCCGAGGCGCTGGCGGATGAACGCAGCAGACACATCCAAGACCTCCGAAGGATGCTCCCCGCCCCAGATAATACGCCGCGCCCCAAGGGTTTCTTCAAACGACTGCTTGGGCAGTGACAACAACAGGGGCTGCCGTGTCAGTAATTTCCGATTTCATTTCAAAGGTGCAGGCCGTCCATAAGACAGGGGCCGCAACCGAACACTCCTACCGATCCGCACTGGAAACCCTGCTTAGTGGCCTCGAAGAGGGCACGACAGCTCTGAATGAGCCTAAGCGGGTGAAATGCGGCGCCCCCGACTTCATCGTCCAGCGGGGCGAGATCGTCGTCGGCCATGTAGAGGCCAAGGACATCGGCCTTGATTTGCGGGCGATGAAGGACACCAACAAGGAGCAGCAACAGCGCTATCTCAAGGCGCTGCCGAATCTTGTCTATACGAATTGCCTTGATTGGGACTTCTATCGGGACGGAGAACGCTTCGCCTCCGTGACTGTGGCCGATTACCTGATGGGCATTCAGCCCAAGCCCGAAGAATATGACCGCCTCGAACATCTGCTGCGCGAGTTTATCGCTCAGAAACCACAGACCATCACCTCTACGGAAAAGCTGGCAAAGATGATGGCGGGCAAGGCCGGCCTCATCAAGGATGTGCTGTTCAAGGTGCTGCGGGAAGACACGGAGTTCCGCACCGATCTGGGTGGGCAATACAAGGCGTTCCGGGAGCACCTGATCCACGACATCAAACCTGAGGACTTTGCCGACATCTACGCCGAAACCATTGCTTACGGCATGTTTGCGGCCCGCCTGCACGACACCTCACTGGAAACCTTCACCCGGCAAGAGGCGCTGGAACTGCTGCCTAAATCCAACCCGTTCCTGCGCAACCTGTTCAGCTATGTGGCAGGGCCAAGCCTTGATGACAGCATCCGCTGGATCATCGACGATCTGGCAGATGTTTTTCAGGCTGCCAACGTGGCAGTCTTGATGAAGGATTTTGGGACTCTGACAGGCCGAAAAGACCCGTTCCTGCACTTTTACGAGGATTTTCTCGCCGCCTATAACCCGACCAAGCGCAAGGCGCGGGGCGTCTGGTATACCCCGGAACCCGTGGTCAATTTCATCGTCCGTGCGGTGGATGAGGTGCTGCGCACCGAGTTCGGGCTGGCTGACGGACTGGCCGACACCTCGAAGGTGACAATCGACCTCGACACCGGACACAACGACGCCAAGGGCAAACCGATCACCCACAAACGCGATGTGCATCGGGTCCAGATCCTCGATCCTGCCACCGGAACAGGAACCTTTCTGGCTGAGGTCATCAAGCAGATCGCCCCCAAGGTCAAAGACGTGGCCGAAGGCATGTGGTCCGGCTACATCGAGCGTGACCTGATCCCGCGCCTGCACGGCTTTCGAGCTGCCGATGGCTTCCTATGCCATGTGCCATATGAAGCTGGATATGATCCTGGGCGAGCTAGGGTATCGCCCAGGCAAAACCCCACCGCGACTGTCGGTCTATCTGACCAACAGCCTTGAGGAAGGCGACCGCGATGTCCGCGACCTGTTCATGGCGCAGTGGCTGACGCGCGAGGCCCAAGAGGCCAATGTCATCAAGCGCGACATGCCCATCATGTGCGTTCTCGGAAACCCGCCCTATTCCGGGGTCAGCTCCAACAACGGCGCGTGGGCCACAAACCTGATTGCCCCTTACAAGATGGAACCGGGCGGCAAGGTGAAGCTCAAAGAGCGGAATCCCAAGTGGATCAACGACGATTACGTCAAATTCATCCGTTACGCCGAACACATGATTTCCAAGACGGGCGAGGGCGTTTTGGGGTTCATCACCAATCATGGCTACATCGACAGCCCTACATTCCGGGGGATGCGCTGGCACCTGATGCAGAGCTTCGACAAGCTCTATATCCTCGATCTGCACGGCAACTCGAAGAAGAAAGAGGTCGCGCCGGACGGGTCGAACGATGTCAACGTCTTCGACATCATGCAGGGCGTGGCCGTCATCATCGGCGTGAAGCATCGCAAGAAGGGCGAGACGGCAAAGAAGCCCCCCGTTCCGGCCGAGGTGTTCCATGCCGAATTCTGGGGGCCAAGGCGGCAGAAATACGACCGCTTGCAACAGTCTGAGCTGAACAGCCTGTCATGGACCAAGCTGGACCCGGACCCGAAATATCAGATGTTCTATCCGATCAACCGGAAGCTCTTGGAAGCCTACGACACGGGCTTTAACCTATCTGAGTTCTTTCTGCACAGCACTATGGGGGTAATCACGAAAAGGGATAATTTTACGATCCGCCTAGAGGCCGACGAGGTTTGGAACGTTGTTGAACGAATGTCCCGGACACCGGATTCTGACCTCCATAGGGTATTCAACCTTCCCAAGGACAGCGATTGGGAAGCGATAAACGCCAAGCAGGACATCATCTCCTCGGGGCCAGATCGTAGTTTTGTAAAATCAATACGATATGCCCCTTTCGATAATCGTTTCACCTACTACACGGGCCGAACACGTGGCTTCCTCGCCCGTCCAGTAGAACAAACGATGCGACATTTCCACGAAGGCAACTTTGCGCTTTCGGTGACCAGAAAAATCGACATCGGTTCTGGCTGGAACCACGTCTTGGCAATTGACCGGATGATGACTTACCATGCTGTGTCTCAGAAGGAGGGCAACTATTTGATGCCCTTGTATCTGCTTCCAGAGGAACAAGACCTCGACCAAAAGCGGCGCGTGAACTTCAACGCCAAACTCTGGAAAAAACTGCGCACGAAGGCGAAAGACGTCGCCCACGGCGAACCTGATGAGCTGGCGACCTTTGACTACATCTACGGCGTCCTGCACTGCCAAGCTTATCGGGAAACCTTTGCCGAGTTCCTCAAGATCGACTTCCCCCGCATTCCGTGGCCCGCCACGCCCGCCGAGTTCTGGGACGTGGCCGAAAAAGGCGGACAGCTCCGCCGCCTGCATCTGATGGAGCCTGCGGCCATCGGCGAAACGCCCTATCCGTTCCGTGGTGAGGGCGATGGAGCAGTCACCGAACCAAAGTTCAAGGACGGCAAGGTCTGGATCAACGACACCCAGCACTTCGCGGACGTGCCGCAAGCGGCATGGGATGCGCTGATCGGCGGCTACCAGCCCGCCCAGAAATGGTTGAAGGACCGCAAAGGTCGTGAGCTGGGTTTTGATGATGTGAGGCACTACCGGCAAATCATCAAAATTCTTCTGGAAACCAATCGTATCATGCAGACGATCACGCTGACGCTGGATGTTCCAGCGTGACCGTTTCGGGTTTTCCATGTTGCAAAGACAGGGTGTGAAGGTGGCAAGAAATAGGAACGTATACTTCACACCCCTTCGCCTCCCCTTGAAAAACCCAAGCGATTAGGTTATATACTCATCAATGCCAACTGTCCTTCGCCTCGATGGCCTGCGCGTGAGAATCTATGTGGACGATCACCGACCCGCCCATGTCCACGTCATCGCAGCAGATGGTGAGGCTGTATTCGTGCTGAACTGCCCTGACGGCCCGCCAGAACTGCGGGAACGCCATGGGGTGTCGTTGCAGATGGTGAACCGCATCCAGAAGGAACTGGCAAAGCATCTGTCAGTCCTTTGCCCGAAGTGGAGAGAAATTCATGGAGATTTCTGAGCAAGAATTTCAGGCCGCGACCCTTCGTGGCGAAGAGATGCGGCGCAGGGGTTATGCCATCCGGGCCGATTATGACACCCGTCAAAACAGGCTGGTCGTGGACCTCAACACAGGCGTCACGGTCATGGTGCCCGTGCATCTGATCGAGGAGCTGTCGGACGCCACAGCCGACGATCTGACGGAGATTGAGATCAGCCCGGCAGGGACCGCGCTGCACTGGCCCCGTCTGGACGCGGATGTCTACGTGCCAAGCCTGATGCAGGGGATCTACGGCACGAAGCGCTGGATGGCTGCACAGCTTGGCGCTGCCGGGGGTAGCGTCACGTCACCCGCCAAGGCAGCGGCGGCACGGGCAAACGGTGCCAAAGGCGGGCGACCGAAGAAGCAGGCATAGCGATGCCGATGACGTGGCTTGCGGTCTATGCGCAGCATGGCTCGTGCAGCTACGGCGAGCTGTCCGCAGAGCGCCTGCGGGCAATCCTGCTGGGCGATGCGCCCGCACCGGATGAACAGGCCAGTGTCCGGCAAGCGCTGCTGGAGACCGACGCGGTGGCGCTCAACTGCGCCCCGGCGCAGGAGCTGGCCAACGAGCTGGGGCTGACGCTGGCCCAGCTTGACGTGCGGTGTGTCGAGCTGACCGGGCACAAGCTGGGGTCGGCATCACACACAGAGCTGGCACGGCAGACAGCAAACCCCTGATCGACATCGCCCGCCATGAGGCAGGGGAGAGAAGGGGTTTGCAGCCGCCAACGGCGGCTTGGCAAGGCGCGGCCCAAGGGGTTGCAAGCTGCGCAGATCATCAGATCGGAGAACGGGGTTTCCAAAGGGGCGTGGCCTCTTTGGTCCTGCGGAAGGCATGGGGGGTTTTGAAAGGGGGGAGAGGTGCTATCACCCCTTCACCTACGAGATAAGCTTGCTTATCTCTAGTAGGTTAGAGAATAAGGATTCTCTGCAAGGATAGATTGCCATGACGGACGACGTTCTCAAACCGGAAAAAGCGGAAACTCCCGCGCCGCGCAAACACGGATCAAGGGCAAGAGCGCAGGTGGCATTGGCGGGCAAAGGGCGCATGATTTGCGCATCGGGCCACAGCCAGATTATGTCGATGCCTCCCGCGCTCACCTCAACCGGGTGCTGATCGCACCGCAGACAGGCACGCAGCTGCGCAAAATCTGCGAAGAGCGCCGCGCCCTGCGCACCACCACCCGCGCGATGAAGTCCAGCGCCGCCGTGGGTGTCGTCGGCATCATCACCTTCGGTCATGAGGCTCAGAAAATCTTCGATGCGCTGACACTGGAACAACAGGACGCGGCCTATCGCGAGACAGCAGAGGCCATTGCAGAACGGCTCAACACCACCTTGACTGGGCTGGTGGCGCATGGCGACGAAAGCGCCGCCCATGCCCATTTCCAGCTGCCCGCCTATGACCTGACCGGACATCCTGTCAGCGAGACGGCCAAGCGTGCGGCGTTGCGGGACTTGCAGACCATCACGGCTGAGGTGATGGGCCGTCATGCGCCGGGCATCGAGCGGGGCCGGTCGAAGCTGGATCGCCTCAAGGCCGGTGCAACGCCCGCCGAGGTCGTCAACCGCTCGGTGGCCCAGCTCCACGACGATCTGCCCATCGAAATTGCCCAGCTTGAGACAGAGATCGCCACGAAGAAAAACCAGTCCTCAGACCTCGATAGTGAAATCGCAGCCCGACAGGGCCTGCTGTCAGAGCTGGCGGCTAAGATCGAAAACAACGAACGCCTTGCCGCTGCTGCCCTTGAAAAAGCCGCCACGAATGAAGCGAAGGCCGACAAGGCCCTGAAGAATGCAGCCCTCTATGAGGGCCGTGCCGAAAAGGCACGGCGAGAACGGGACGCGGAAGAGCGCACCTTGAGCAACCTGCAACTGGACCGGCGCAAGGAAGAGGAACGGCTGGAACGTCTCCGGGAACAGCAGGCGGCAATTCTCGCTGAAAACCAGAGGCAGCTCGAACTTGGCAAACGGATCGCCCAGGAGAACGACCTGCTGTTGGAGAAAGAAAGACAGAAGGCTGAGACCCTGACGATAGAGCTGGGGAGACTGGAAGCCGAAACCATTCACTTGAAGACCGTTGTGGAAGAGCAGGAGGCGTTCATTGCCGATGCCGAACGGATCGCTGACGTTCAATGGGATCGTGCCAACGCTGCCATGGACGCTCAGAGCGCGGCAGAGGCCAAAAGGAAGGCGGCAGACACGGAAGCTGCCCAAATCCGTGAGACGGCCCTTAGAGACGCTCAGAAGGCCGCTGATGCCCTTCTAGCTGCGGCGCAGGACCAAGGCGTCAGGGAAGCGCTGCGCGTCACCGAAGAGGTGTCTAAGAGGTTGGAGGCCGAATTGCTGTCAGAGGGTCAAAAGGCCCTGCTCAACGCAGAACGTGAACGCGATCAGTGGAGGACTGCGTTCGAGCTGCTACGGGATGCTGTCAAAAGCCTGATCCCTGCCAACCTCTATGAGACTGTTCGGGATCGATTCATGGGGAAGTGGTCTAAACATCCTGACAACCCGGAGCGAAAACCAGAACCGCCGCCTCCATCTTATTCCGCGGGTCCGTCTGGTCCCTGACCATTCTCAGCAAATCCAGTGCTTTCTTCACGCGTAACGGTTCGATCTGTGGATAACCTTCCCCTCCCTGCCTGACCCACCCTATCCTGTCAGCGTTGCGCTTGTGTGAAGCGATGTC
>NZ_CP121116.1 GCF_029581395.1 Roseinatronobacter sp. S2
GAAAAATTGCCTTCGATATACCACGCCTTCAGGGCAACGGGGCAGCGCGCCACAATATCATCGCACAGGGCATTCGTGGCGATTGTCACCATGTTCTGGCCCGCCGCATCGCCGGTTGTATAGCGGCAGATCAGGAACACCACGTTATTGTCGATCATCGGCTCCACCGACACCAGTTTGCCATGCCGTGTGGTGGATTCTGCCGCGGCCTTCAGCGTCTCAACCTCGGTCACGACCCATTCGACGAACAGCCCCGCATTCAGCAGGTTTTCCAGCACAAAGGCCGGTGTGCGGATGACCCCTTCATACAGGATTGCCGTGCTGATGCCCCCTGATTTGGTGGCGGCATAGGCCCCGCGCGCATAGGACGCGACGAGTGCGGCTTCGGTGGTGGCCATTGGCACATGAAAATCACCGTGCGCATTCAACCCGTTGATCCGCAAAGGGCCGATAATCCCGACAGGCAGTTTCACAGTTCCGATGAAATTTTCTATATTGGCGTTAAACTGCTCTGGCATGGCCATTGTCAGCGGGTCGGCGATTGCATCGCGATCTGATGCGTCGGTGGTGTTGGCCAGACGGGTCCAGTATTTCGCGACAGATGCCTGTGTAGCCTTGCGAACGGGGCGCAGGGTGGTGAACTGCGCATCGCTTGGCAACATGCGTTCATGCAGCGGGGAGTCAAAAAAACGGGCCCGAATTCTATTCAGCATGTCCTTGACATGGGAAGGAATAGTCATTGACGCATACCATTGGTTGAAATTGCCCGTGCCAGAACACGCATAGGCGACAATGTGTGTCACCAAATTTCCAAAATGGCAACAATCAGCGGCAAACAGGCGCTGCTGTATCAGGGCTTCACGACAGCCTGATTGAAAAGCTGGTGCTGCACGGGTTCAAACGGCGTGGCATCCTTGGGCTGCACCTGACCGGAATACAGCAGCATCCAGTCCTGAAACCCCATCTCATGGCGGTTGGACACCGCGTCATAGCTTTGCGTCATTTCACGCTGCGTGTGAAGCTGCGTCTTGACCCAGAAAAAGTCAGTCGCGGCATAATCGACAAACGCGAAATGGTCACGGTAGGCCGCCCAGCTGTCGGCAAGCGACCAGTCCAGTTCGCGCCCCATGCGCTGCAAGAACCGGCTGGCAAAATAGCATTCCGCCGCGCCCAGCCTGCACAATTCGCCAATCGGCGTTTTGGTAAAGATCGAAGGCAGATCATCCGGCCAATGCGCGGGGGCGTGGTCCATGCGCAACGGGGGTGTCCAATAGGCCAGCATGTCATCCGCATGGCCAAAAACGGTCTGGTCGGTCACATGATAGGGGGCATATTTCAACGACCCATGCCCCACACCGATAATGCGGTGGCGTTGCGCGGTCGCCCCACCAACCGCAAACCCCTGCGCCACAGCCACCAGAAACGGCAGCACATCGGGCGCATATAGCCGCTGGTCGGTGCGGGTTTTCATCACCCATTCGGCCCCGTCCTGCACCGCGCGTTCCACCCCTGCCGCCGCGGAAACCAGTTGCATGTTGATATTGAACAGCCCCGCATAATCGGGCTTGCGGCTAAGAACCACTGTCACCCCAAGGTCACGCGCCGCCGCCAGAAACGCAGGGTCCGTGTCGTCCCATGTGGACAGGATCAACTGGCAGTCGCGCATGCTGCGGGTATACAGGCGCAATGTTTCCAGCGTGAAATCATCGGCCATGAAGGGCGGGCCCTGCATGACCACGGCCGCGCGCGGGTGCGCAATGGACGGGTCCGGCCATGTGCCGATCTGGTCTGCGCGTTTGGGCCGGTGATGCAAGGTTGTGTAATCGTCGCTATGCACGTTTTCCTGCGCGATAACCCAGCGCCGCAAACGTCGCAACAGGCGCGCGCGCAGCGATTTTGTCCCGCCACGCTCTGGCCCAAGCGGCGGCTTTGGTGCAGCGGTGCTCATGGCGTGCCCCCGGACGGCAACACGCCTGCAACGGCCTGACGCGACAGCGGCAAGGCCAGAAACGCCTCCAGATCGGCGGGCGTGCCGATGCCATACATCCCCGATCCGACACCGCCAATACTGTGGCAGACCACCCTGCCCCCTTCGGCAATCAGGCGGTCATAGGCGGGGGCGACATAGAATTCGCCGTTCACGCGCAGATCAGCGGCAATCATGGCATCAGCGGCACGCACAAAATCGCGCCCGCGTGCAAAATTATAAATGCCGACTGTCGCTTCATTCGACACCACTTCCTTTTCGACAACGCCGGTCACGCGGCCATCGGCGTTGCGGCGCACGAAGGACCATTTTGCATCATCCGCCCACATCGTCATGATCAACCCGTCCGCACCCTGTTGCGCGGCCAGATAGGTGTTGATCTCCGCATCAATATACTGGTCGCAATTTGCAATCATCAACGGGTTGTCATTGTCGATTGCCTCGCGCGCCAGAAGCACGGTGCAGGCAGCGCCGTCGGTCACGCCGTCCAGCAGGGTCAGGGTGCATCCCGGCGCCCAGTCGCGCAACAAGGCGTCCAGCCGGTAGCGTTCCGCATGCTCGCGCTGCAACAGAAAATGGAACCTGTGCGGGCAGTCGGGCGTCAGGTTGGCAATGACAAGCCGGATCATGGGCACGTCATGCACCGCGATCAACGGTTTGGGCAGCGTATAGCCCGCATCGGTGAAGCGCTGTCCGCGCCCTGCCATGGGCACCACGATATTCAGCATTCGTATTTGTCCCCTGCGACACTGGGCAGCTTGACCACGACCGTGGTGACATCGGTCAGCGCCTCAAAGTCCGTGGCCTCTCCGGGGTCGATCTTGATGATATCGCCCGCACAATGGATCTGGTCATTCATCCGCGCGCGCCCTTCCAGAATTAGCGTCACTTCCGGGGCGATCTTGTGCATATGGCGCGGCTCTTTCGTGCCGGCGGTGTAGCGTTTGACGGCAACTTCAGCGTCCTTGGTGCGCAAGGCCACCGGCGCGAAATCGCCCACAAACCAGCCCTTGAACATATCGTCCAGCTTGAAAACCTGCATATGCTTAACCCCGTTTCAAGTTTCGTAGGTTCTGGTCATATTCCTCGACCGCTTGCGGCGTCGCGAGCGAGATATAGTCGTCGCGGTCAATCGGCCAGATGCCAATGCGTTTTTGATTCAGAATCATTTCGTTGAAACAGGGGCACACAAAATACAGCCCGTTCACATGCGCGCCCTTGGCGATCATGGCTTGCGCGGCGGCGACATAATCCTTGCTGTGGCGGAAGTAATAGACCCCTGCGGTGGCGTGGCGGCTGATCGGGCGTTTTTCGGCGGCTTCGATCACCAGCCCGTTTTCATCGGTCTTGACGAAGGACCAGCGCGGATGCACCGAATCGAATGTGATGGTGCCACCATCCAGACCGGCGGCGCGAAACCCGTCTATCACGGCGGCCAGATCGGCCCTGATCACCTGATCGGCATTCGCAATCAGCAATTCATCATCGCCCAGCAGGTAATCAATCCCCAAAAGCGCGGTGCAGGCCGCCCCTGCCGTGTCGCCATCGGCGCGGATGACCACGCAACCCGGCACCATCAGTTCCAGCACATCGCGCATATAAAAGCGCTGGTCATCTTCCTTGCGGATGATGAAAATAAAGCGCGCATCCGGGATGTCGCGCAACCCGTCAAACGCATGTTCAACCAGCGACCGGCCCGCGATTTCAACCATCGGCTTGGCAAAAGGATAGCCCGCATCACGAAACAGCTTGTCGCCCCCGGCCATGGGAATAAGGACATTGATCATATGGCCACCTCCTCGGCGCGGGCGATTGCGCCCAGAATCCGGTCCAGTTGCACATCATGCACCGAATTGACCACCAACAGCTTGCAGCCCGCATCCTCGGCGGCTTTTATGCCGTTGGGGTTATCCTCGACCACCAGACAATTCGCGGGGGACACGCCAAGCGCGTCGCAGGCTTTCAGGTAGATATCCGGTGCGGGTTTCGCGCGCGCGACATCTTCGTTGCTGACGATGACATCCAGATACGGCATAAGCGCGCTTTTTTGCATCATCAATTCGCAGCTTGACCGCACGGAATTGGACCCAAGCCCCAGCTTGTAGCCCCGCGCCTTCAGGTTCGAAAGCGCGAATTCATGCACGAAAAGCGGGCGGCATTTCAGATGCACCTGATCGGTGGTGTATTGCTGTTTCATGTCGTTCAGAAACCCGTGCAACGCGCGCGGCAGACCGCGTTCCTGCGTCAGCATTTCCAGCTTGCGCCGCGTTGGCAGCCCGTCAAACGTGGACAGGTGATCAGCGCGCGAGATGGTAAAGCCAAACAACTCCAATGCGCGGTTCAGCGCATCATAATGCCAGTCCTTGGCATCAATCAGCACCCCGTCCATGTCGAAAACGACAGCTTCAATGGTCATAGGCCAAACAACTCCTTCGCGTCAGCGGGAAAATCGGTACACAACAGCAGCCCCTCGGCCTGTGGCAGGTCCGTGGCCGCCAGTGCATCCCATACGGGGCGGCAGGCGCGGCCGTGCAACTCGGGCGAGACAACGCATACCCGTTTTCCGGCGTCCAGATAACGGCGGATCACATCAGCGTCCCACCAATCGGACTGAAACCCGTCCAGCCAGACACCGGCAGACTCTGCCAGCAAAACGGGGTCGGGTTCAATATCGCTACGGCGGGTAAAAACCGGCACGCCCGCGCGCAGCCAGCCCAGCATGTCGGGAACAGCCATGTCAAAGACAAAGGCATCGCGCGGCGCAAACCGCGCCAGAAGCGGGGCCAGCAACGGCTGCAATCCGTCACATTTTATGTTCAGGGCAAGCGGCAGGTTGCTATCATGCCGGGCGTGCAGTTCAAAAACTACCTCGGCGGTGATGGCGCAGGCATCAGGCGGGTCATGCGCCACCACAAGCGTGCCGTTCAGGTCGCGCAAATCCGTTTCGGTGCCGAACCCCTGCGCGAAGGAATGCACAAATGCCTCCGACGTGTTCTTTTCGGCAGGGATGCGCCAGAACCCCCGGTGGCTTAGAATGATCATTACGCCTATACATCCCTGAGAAGTCTTGCAAATTCAGGTATAGCTGTTCATCTGCAAAGCGGTCAACACAATCAGCGGAACCTGGCGGGCTTGTGGGCCTTTGGGGCGCGGCCATGGGCAAAAATGGCGCGATATCGCCCCCCTGCCCCGCCACTGGCGCGCAGCCATGACCCGCGCCTAGATATCTGCAAAAATATCCGGCGCGATTTCCTCCCAGAAGGTAAAGATTGCCTGCGCGTTCAACGCACTTGCCCAGCCCTGTCGGGCAAAATCGGCGCGGTCCAGATCGGCCTCCAGCCGCGCCATAAAAAGCCGGTTGTCGCGGTCTTGCTGTTCGAGGTCGCGCGCGGCGGCCACGGCGCGCACCCGCGCCAGCTTGGCGGCGCGTTCGCGGCGGGCCTGCGATATCTCGGCCTCGCGCCGCGCTTCGGCGTCACGGGCGCGGGCGGCTTCCTTTTGGCGGCGCGCGGCATCGGCCACGGCCTGCGGACTGGGCGCGGGGTTGGGCGCGTCTTGCGGGGCATAATCATTGCGCAGCGCGGCGGCCAGATACCGCACAGGGCTTTTTACATCGCCCTGCCCTTCGACATATTCCAGCTTGCCGCGCACATGCTCTTCGCCATGCTCGGAAATCCATTGCCGCGCCAGACGGTCCGACACCCCCATGCCGATCAGCCGCTTGTAGATCGCGCTGCTGCGCATCCCTTCGCCATCATCAATATCGAACATCGCCAGTTGCGGGTTTTCGCGGATAAGAAAGCGGATTTCACTGACCGCCCTGCCCTTGCGGCGGAATTCAGGTGTCAGGATGATGTTGGAATTCTTGTTCACCTCGGCAACGGCGGGCTTGATGATCTTGGCGTTCAGTTGCTTGAAGCTTTCATAATACGCGCTGCCATCCACCCCCATCAAACGGCGGAACAGGTCAATAGGCCACCACCCCGTAGACCCCGTTCTGATAAACCTGAAGCAGTTTTCATATAGCGCCAGCGCATGCCCGCTGGTGAAACGACGCTGGATATTCAGATTGATCAGCGCAAAAACTTTTGGGTCGTGCAGTTTTTCGGCCAGCGCGGGCGAATAGGAATATTCGCACACCCCGCCGCGCAGCCGTGCATAGGCCAGCAGCGCCGACACGCCCCATTCCTGTTCACCCTGCTCATTCAGCATATCCCATTCCGCCAGCGTTTCGGCCAGCGAACGCAGCGCATCTTTCAGCGTGTCCATGTCGTTGGAGTTGTAGCCGATCATCAGGCACAGCGTGCGCGCATCAATGCTGTGCTTTTGGCGCGTGATCAGGTGGTCATAGGCATTCAGCAGCAGCACATTGGACAATTTGCGCTGCAACAATGTCAGCTTGCCCGACACATGGATCGCGGCCACGTTCTTCTTGACCGACGCCTTGGCCAGCACCGCTTTCTCGCTGGGCGTTGCTGCCTGATTCCGAACTTTCGGCATTGCTGCCCTGCCTTTGCTGCGTTTTGACTGTCGCGTCCTGCCCGTGGCCATTGGCTGGCCAGCTTTTGCATGCACCATGCCGCCAAAGGAACCCACGATCAAGGAAGCAATAGGTTCCATAGGCAAGAATCGCACATCTCATCCTGCAAACGGGTTCCTTAATAGGACGATTCAGGACGGTTGGGCAAAAACGCCGGGGGCAGACCGGCTTGCCGCGCCTGACTGAAGGCGCTTTTCCGACAGTATGGCGAATCAACACCGAATCGGGGCAATCTTGCCTACAAAAGGGGGCGGAAACGCGCGTATTGGCCCCCGATATGCAGGAAACATGGCCCATACACGCCCCTGCAAACGGGTTCCAATGCCCCTGCAAACGGGTTCCTTTACACCTGTAGGCGGGTACCGATGATCCCGTAAACAGGTCCCACTGGTCCTGTATTCAGGTGCCCAACTATGCGTAAGTCTTTGTATAATAACGGTTATTTTGGCACAAAGATTCTTAAAGACTCTTATAACTCTTACAATCTTTATAGCGGCGCTTCGCGTGTGTGTTTTCTTCATTTCATGATTTTCAGAAAAACGCGAAATCGCCAGATCATCATTTCACGAAATACCGGAATTTGGCACGCAGATCAGTCCTGAAAACAAGCTGTCCCCGCGGGGACAGCGCGTAGATTCCCCAAGAAAGGTGATTGGCGTCCTGCCGTTTTCCGCGTAGATTGATGGAAAACAACGATTACCGTTTTCCCGCAGCTAAGAAATGACAGGCCACATGTTCACACATCAAGACCTCGCCGATCTTCAGGCCCAATCCTTGCGCATGCAAAGCTGGATTCGCCGGCAAACCTATTCACCTGAACATGAAAAGACCCTGCGCCGCTTTTCAAGTTGGGAATTGTCGGAACTTATTTTGCAGGTCAACCAGTCAACGCTTCGTGGAAAACTGGCCGCTGACCCGTCCCTGCCCCAAGGGCTGGTCGAAGAAGATGGCCGCCAGCGCTGGTTTTCGCTGGAAGAAATCAATGAACTGCGCCGCCGCCTTCGCATCGGGCGCAAATCGCTGATGGCCCCGCGCCCACAAGGCAAGCGCGCCTTGCGCGTGGCGATTGCCAATTTCAAAGGGGGCGCAGGCAAATCCACCGTTGCGCTGCATTTCGCGCATGCCGCAGCCCTTGATGGCTACCGCGTTCTGGCCGTTGATTTTGACCCGCAAGCGACACTTTCGCATTCCATGGGCCTGTCCGACGTGGCCGAGGAATACACCGTCTGGGGGATCATGGCGCGCGATCTTATCCATGAAACCGAACGTATGAACAGCTCGCTTCGTGGTGCCGAAAGCGGGTCCGCCCTGCCCCAGCGCGGCCTGCCTGCGGCAATAACCGAAATGGGCCTGTCTGATCTGCGCATCGCAGATTTCATCAAGCCCACATGCTGGCCCACAATCGACATCATCCCGTCCTGCGCAAATGCCGCATTTGTGGAATTTGCCAGCGCGCAATACCGCCACCTGAACCCCGAATGGTCGTTCTTTGCGGCCGTGTCGCGCTTTCTGGATTCGCTGCCGCATGACAGCTACGACATGATCCTGTTCGATTGCCCGCCCGCAATCGGCTATCAGTCGATGAATGCGGTTTTTGCTGCGGACATGCTGTATATCCCGTCCGGCCCCGGCTATTGGGAATATGATTCAACCACCAGTTTCATCGGCCAGCTGGCCGAAGCGTTGGAGGATCTGGGGCGTTTTGGTGCAACTGTCCCCGCGGGGACAGCACGTTTGCCAAAGGAATTTCTGGATGTCCGTTTCCTGCTGACACGGTTTGAACCGAACAATGATTTGCACCGCGCGATGGAAACAGCATTTGGAAAGGTGTTCGGCGATAGAATGGCGCAACACCCGATTGAACTGACCCGCGCGGTGGAGCAATCGGGGCGCTTCCTGTCCTCGATCTACGAGATTGATTACCGCCAGATGACACGCGAAACATGGCGGCGGGCGCGGGGGTCTTTTGATCGCGCATACGGGGAATTTCGCACCCATGCCCTAAGCGCATGGGACAAGCTGGAGGATACACCATGAGCAAACGCCGCGTTTTCGATATCGGGTTTCCCGATGATGCGATTGAAGCTGTCCCCGCGGGGACAGAACAGGCAAACCGCCGCAGCCCGATGGCCGCCGCCATTTCCGAGAATGCCGAAGCGCTGCGTGACCGTGCCGAGGTCGAGGCGCAAATCCGCGCCGAAAATGATGCGCTCGCGCATGAATTTGTGCGCCTGAAGAAGCTGGGCGTGGTCGTTGACATGATCGCGCTGGACGATATCCGCGCGACAGCCCTGACGCGCGACCGCGCCATCGGGCGTGATGATGAACTTGATGAACTGAAGGACTCGATCCGCGCCATCGGGCTTTCGAACCCCATTCGCGTGGTGGCGCGCGATGACGGGTTTGATCTGGTGCAGGGGTATCGGCGGCTGGCCGCATATCGGGAACTTCTGGCCGAAACCGGCGACACCGAAAGCTGGGGGCGCATTCCCGCAGGTTTGATTCCCGCCGACGGATCGATCGAGGGGCTGTATCGCCGCATGGTCGACGAAAACATGGTCCGGCGCGATGTATCTTTTGCCGAAATGGCGGAACTGGCGCGTGCCTATACGCTCGACCCTGAAACCACGGCCACGACACTGGATGCCGCCATCGCCACGCTTTATGCATCGGCCAACCGGCAAAAACGTATCTATATCCGCAATTTCGCGCGGATGCTGGATGCGTTGGGTGACAGCCTGCGGTATGCGCCGGAAATCCCGCGCGCGCTGGGTCTGTCGGTCTGGAAACGCATTGACCGCGAACCCGAAACCGCAGCGCGATTGCGCGGGCGGCTGGACACAGAGCCTTCGCGCAGCCCCGAGCGGGAGTTGGAAATCCTGCGCGTCTATGCCGAAACCACAACCAAACCGGAGCAGGCGGCGCAGGCCAGCCCCGCGCGCAAACCCGGCGCCAAGACCACCTTGCGCGTGGCGCATGGGTCCGAGATGGCCCAGCTTCGCGCGTCGGAAGGGCGGGTCGAATTGCGATTGCCGCGCGATTTTGCGGCGGTGGATCGTGGCAGGCTGGAACGCGCGGTGACGGCCTTTCTGTCCGCGCTGGATGACTGACATACGCCCTGATGTGGCAGGTCAGTCCAGCAAGCCCAGCTTTTCTGCCCGTTCCAGCAGCATTTTCACAGATGACGGCTGCCAGCTGGTGCGCCCGCGCGGCGTGCGTTCGCGCATCGCTTCCAGCCGGTCGCAGATGGCTTGCAGCGTGATGTCGGGATTCGCGCCCTTGATGGCCGCCACAATCGCGGGCAGGCGGTCATCGCTGTCGCGCCGACCCGCGCGGGCCAGCACGGATTCATTCAGGAACCCGTCGCGGACATAGGCGCGGACCGCGCGCAGCAGTCGGCTTTGCGTCCAGCGCCGCGACGGGGGCAGGGGGGCGTTGATGATGCGCAGCACATCTTCCCACGCCATATCGGGGCGCAACCGGCGCACATGCGGCACCCAGTCCTGCGCCCCCTCGTTCAGCCGTTCCATATACCCGTCCTGCCGCGCCAGCCGCACCTTGCGCAGGGCCGCCGGGTCGCGCGCCCGCAGGCCGGGATTTCCGCCAATGCGGCCTTTGGTTCGCGCACTGGCCAGCCCGGCTTTCGTGCGCTCGCGGATCAGCGCACGTTCAAATTCCGCCGCTGCGCCCAACACCTGAAGCGTGAATTTTCCCTGCGGGGACGCGGTATCGATCGGGTCCTGAATGGAGCGGAAGAACGCGCCCTTGGCGTCCAGCCGTTCAATCACCTCCAGCAAATGCGACAGCGACCGCGCCAGCCGGTCGATGCGCACCACCACCAGCGTGTCGCCCTTGCCAACGCGTTCCAACACCCGCGCCAGCACCGGCCGCGCGCGGTTCCCGCCCGAGGCCTGTTCTTCATGAATCTCGACACAGCCCGCTGATTTCAGGGCCTGCGACTGGGGCAGGGGGGTCTGATCCTCGGTAGAGACGCGTGCATAGCCGATCAGGGGCATGAAATCCTGCCTTTTGCAATTACGGATGCGGCGAATAAACGACCGATTGTAAACGAATGCAAGGGGGGTCTGTGTGATAGCGCTGATGCAAAACCCCTTGGTTTCCCTGCATTCAGCACGATCTGCGGCGGGTTAGCCCGTGTCGCGCACGCGTGCTATATATATAGAGGTGGATTGCAGCCGTGGAAAACCCTTAGGTAATACGCATAATGTAAATATTTTGCATATATAGCACCGAAGCATCCTTATTAATATGATGATACAGATGACCTGTGCAGGGCCGCGCCGGACCTATCAAGCACGGGTGCCAACGAAGCGCTGCGTGACCGCATCGGAGTGGACGGCGCCGATTGAATGGCCTGCGGGCGCAGTCGTGATTTCATGGATTCTTATCAAAAATGTCATGTCCCTGTGATCCTGAGACGGCACCCCTTGCGTGAACAGCGCAATGGAGAGCGACATGCGACGTAGGGACATCCTTCAGTTGGGTCTGGTCGGCCTTGGTGGCATCAGCATGGGGCAGCTGTTGCGCCCGGTGCGGGCATTCGGGCAAGCGACGACGACCCTGAATTTGTATACGGGGTCGGATTCCAATATCTCTGATTTCCTCGCGAATACGGTAAAGCCCGCGTTTGAGCGGGTTCATTCGGGCGTGAACGTCAACGTTGTGATCGCGCGCGAAGGTGGCGGCACGCAGGCCATGGCAGAGCGCGCGCTTGCGGCCCTGCGTCAGGGCGCTGATCCCCAGATGGAAATGATCGAATCCTTCGACCCCTTCCTGCCGGTGGGCGCGGTCGATGAGGGACTGTGGGTTAATCTGGCCGAGGCCGGGCTTGAAAACTATCAGAAGATCGACCCGCTTTGGCTTCAGACGCCCCATGGAATGCCCTATCGCGGCAGCCAGGTGGTTCTGGCCTACGACACGACGCGCCTTGATCCTGCTGATGCGCCGCGGACATGGGAGCAGCTTGAAACGTGGATCCGCGACAATCCCGGCGCGTTCACCTATAACCGACCTGACCGGGGCGGCTCGGGCGGGAATTTCGTGCGCCGCGCGATCCTTGAAGCCAATGGGCGCGACCCGTCGCTGTTCCGGGTCGACAATTTCGATGAGGCTGTGGCGGCCGAGCGGCTCTCGGGCGGGTTCGACATCCTTGCCGGGTTGGTGCCGTATCTTTTTGACGGCGGCTCCTATGCGGCGGGTAATACCCAGTCCATCCAACTGCTGGCCAATGGTGCGGTGACGATGGTGCCCGCATGGTCAGATCAGGCGCTTCAGGCCGTGTCGCTGGGCGTGCTGCCCGAGACGACGGGCTTCATGCAGTTGCAGGATCTTTCGCTGGGCGGAAGCTCGCCCCAGGCGGTTGTTCCGACCAATACGCCCAATCTTGAGCATGCGCTTGCGCTCGCTGACTTCATGCTGTCCGAGGAAATGCAGGTTGCCGTGGTCGAGGAAATCGGCGGCTTTCCGGCTGTCGCGTGGGAGCATCTGCCCGCCCGGCTGCAAGAGCGGTTTGCCGATGTTGCTGCAACCTCTGTCTTCTCCTTCCCGGGTGGCGATTGGGCGGCAGCGGTAACCGATGGCTGGTACCGCGAGGTCGCGCCGAATATCCCGCGCGATTAATCGCGCGCGGGTCGCGCTGGCGCGTATGTGCCGGCGCGACCCCGCCAAGGTATCGCGGCGGCGCGATGCACGAAGTCAACAGATCGTGAAAGGCAGGTCATGACGCCACAGACTGTCATGATGCAGGGTGCGGAACGGCGGCTTGGCGCCCTGCGCGGGCTTGCGCTGGTCGCTGTTCCCGTTGCGCTGGTCGCGGCGCTGATAATCGCGCCGATCTTTCTGGCCCTGGCCGATACGGTGGTGTTGCGCGATGACGCGGGCATTCGCCTGACGCTTGCGCCGTATGTTTTTTTCTTTTCCGATGCTTACAGTCTGCGCAATCTGGGCCTGACCATCTGGACCACGATGGTCAGCACGCTGATCTTGCTGGCTTTGGCGGTGCCTATCGCGATCTATCTGCGCTTTGCCTTCGGGCGCTGGCCTGCGGTGGTGCAGGCGCTGGCGATTTTTCCGCTTTTCGTCCCCTCCATCATCCTTGCCTATGCGTTCGTGCGTGTGCTGGGGCCGAACGGGATGGCTGATATGCTGCTGGCCGCGATGGGGCTGCCACGTCTGCGCTCTCCCTATCTGACAGTCTGGGGACCTGTTATCGGCTTTGTCTGGGACAACCTGCCGCTGGCGGTGGTGATCCTGATGTCCGGGCTGGCCAATGTCAGCCGTTCAGCCGTGGAGGCGGCGCGCGATGTCGGCGCGGGCAAGCTGATGGTGTTTCGTCATATCATCCTGCCGCGCATTCTGGTCTCGATCCTTGTGGCCGCGTCTTTCGTAGTGCTGGGCATCTTCTCGGCATTCACCTTTCCCTATCTGCTGGGTCCGGCCTCTCCCGAGATGATGGGTCCGTTCATGCAACGCACCTTTGGCGATGTGCTTGACCCGGTGCAGGCGCGTGCACAGGCGGTCGTGACGTTCATTTTCTGTGCAGTCTTTGGCTGGTTCTATGTCCGGGCGATTGCCCGCAACCGCAAGGCAGATGCAACATGACCCTGGCTGACCCGATGGCACCACTTCCCGGCACGACGCGCCCGCGCACGCATCGCGCCCAGATCGACTGGCTGGGAATCGCGATGTCGCTGGCTTTGGGCATTGTTATCATCGGTCCGCTGGTGGTGGTCGGCATGTGGGCCTTTGCCGAGGTCTGGCGCTACCCGGCCGCCCTGCCGCAGCAATGGGGGCTGCGCTTCTGGCATGTGACCCTGGCGCGCAATGATGTCTGGTCGGCGATCACGACGTCGCTGCAGTTGTCTGCTGTGGTTACATTCCTGTCGGCACTGATTTGCCTGCCTGCTGCCTATGCCTTCGCGCGGTTGAATTTTCCGGGTCGCAATATCCTGTTCCTGTCCTTTTTGACCGTCCATGCCTTTCCGAAATTCGGGCTGCTGATCTCGATTGCCGCGATTTTTCTTGGCCTTGGTCTGGTCGGCACGTTCTGGGGGGTGGTGCTGATTCAGCTGGTCAATACCCTGATGTTCATGATCTGGATCCCCACGGCTGCCTTTCTGGCGGTGGATCGCAGGCTGGAGGAGGCCGCGCGCGATGTGGGTGCCGGGCCGGTTCGGGTGTTCTGGTCGGTTACCCTGCCGCAGGCGCTGCCGGCCATTATCGCGGCCGTGTTGCTGACTTTCGTGGGCACTTTCTATGAAACCGAAGGGGCGTGGCTGATTGGTGCGCCGCATATCCGCACCATGCCCATTCTTATGATCTCCTTCATAAATAACCAGCTTGTGGTGCAGCTTGGGGCGGTGCTGTCGGTAATGCTGTGGGTTCCGTCCTTCCTGATGCTGCTGTTTGCGCGCCGGTTCCTTGGCCCGCAAGCGCTTGGGCGCGGGCTGGGCGGTTAGACAAGAGGTTGGGCTATGGCGACTTTGACGTTACAGGGACTTTCGAAACGCTTCGGCGATACGATGGCTGTCGAGGCATTCGATCTTGAGGTGGGGGAGGGCGAGCTGGTCTGCCTGCTTGGCCCCTCCGGTTCCGGCAAATCGACGGTATTGCGCATGATTGGTGGGTTTGAACTGCCCTCAACCGGGTCGGTGCTGATCGGGGGCGAGGATGTAACGCGCATGCGCCCGGAGCGCAGGCCCACCAGCACCGTGTTCCAGAGTCATGCGCTGTGGTCGCATATGAATGTTGCGGGCAACATTGGCTTCGGGCTGAAACTGCGCAAGCTGTCGCGCGCAGAGGTTGCGCAGAAGGTTGAAGACGTGCTCGATCTTGTGGGGTTGCGCGGGCTGGCCGAGCGTCGCCCGGATCAGTTGTCGGGCGGACAACAGCAGCGCGTGGCACTGGCGCGCGCACTGGTGCTGGAGCCGAAGATCCTGTTGATGGATGAGCCTTTTGCAAGCCTCGACCAGCATCTGCGCGAGCGCCTGCGCGAGGAAGTGCGCGATCTGCAACGCCGTCTTGGCATCACCATGCTGTTCGTGACGCATGGACAGGACGAAGCCCTGTCGCTTGCGGATCGGATTGTGGTGATGCAGGCAGGGCGGATAGAGCAGGTGGACAAGCCCGATCTGCTTTATCGCGCGCCGCGCACGCCTTTTGTTGCGGGCTTCATCGGGGCAATGAACATGCTTGAGGCGCCGGTGCAGAACGGGCGTCTTGAGCATCCGCAGCTGTCCTGCGCGGCGCCGGTTCCGGACGGGGCTGCGTTTCTTGCAGTGCGACCGGAATCGCTGGGGCTTGCGAAGCCCCAGTCACAGACGGCACAGTCCCAGATGGTGCAGTCCCTGCAACGCCCGGCGAAGGTGCATCGCGTGACCGATTTCGGAAATCATGCGGTGGTCGAGGTCACCCTGGACAATGGGCAACGTGTGCGCGCGATGCTGATGGAGCCACCCGCTTTTGAACAGGGGGACGAGGTGATGCTGACACCGCGTGCCTATACGCTTTACCGCGATGACCGCGTGATCTGGCGCACGCAAAGCCCGAAGCTGGCCGCCGCGACAGCCCTTGATGCGCGGCCCGTAAATCAGGGGATGAGTATATGACGGCGATTCCACAGGACGTGGCGCAAACCGGCCCGGAGTATGTGCGGGATGATGCGATTGCCCTTTGGCATGGCGATCATCGCATTGCGTTGAAATGGCACCGTGCGCGGCGCAGGCAGGGCGATCCCGCCTTCACCCTTGCACGCATGGCACAGGGTCTGCGTCTTGGCGCCAGTGTCGAAATCGATATACAGCCCCATGCGTCGGGCGGGTTTGCCATTCTGCATGATGCTGTGCTGGAGCGTGAAACCGATGGCCGTGGCCATGTTGCGACCAGCACGGCCGGAACCCTGCGCCAGTTGCGCAGGCGCGATGATTGCGGCGTGGTTCTGGACGAGGCAGTGTGCCTTCTGGAAGATCTGCCCGCGCGTTTGCCGGGTGCTGGCCCTGGACCTGATGCAGTGCTTCAGCTTGATCTGAAATGCGCGAACGCGGCGATCAGTCCGGCACATCTGCGCGGTTTTGGGGCGCTGCCCGGGGCGCTGCGCAGGCATCTGATCATTTCCGGGATGGATGCGCAGGCAGTACGCCGTCTGGCCGAGGCAGCGCCGGAGGTCAGGCTTGGGCATGATCCGTGCAATGAGGCAGCGCTGACGGCCTTGAACAGCGCTGCGGATGCAGAAGCCTTTGTCGCGCAAGCCCTGGCCGAACAGCCCCTTGCGCGAATGATCTATCTCGATATCCGGTTGATCCTGCGCCTTGATGCGGCCGGTTTCGACATCATCGCGGCATTCCATGATCAGGGGCGCACCGTGGATGCCTATACACTGAAATCCATCGATGCGGGCGCGCTGACGGTGGCACGGCGGTTGATTGCGTTGCGGGTGGATCAGATCACAACCGACGATCCCGAGGGGCTGGCTACCGCGCTTGGCCGCGCATCCTGCGGGCAGTGAGGTGCGGCAGATGGGGACACAAGGCAGATGCCGATGACAGGTGATATATCGCAGCGCGTCCAGATGTTCGCTGGCAGGCTTGGTGTGGCCGATCAGGCCAGCCATGTGGTGCATGACTTTGCGGTTGCGCCCGGCACCGGCACGCTGCGGATCAGCCTCGCGCACAGCCCCGGTCATCCGGGGGAAGGCAAGGTTGCGCATCAGTTGTCGATTTCCGTCTATGGGCCAGACGGCCCGCGCGGCACGCGCCACAACGCGGCGGATCAGTCGCCGGTGATTTCGCGCGCTGCGGCCTCGCCCGGGTATATGCCCGGCGCGATCGAGCCGGGTGCGTGGCGGGTCGAGATCGACGTGCATCGCATTTTGCCGCCTGGCGAAGTAGATTACCGTCTGGAGATCCGCTGCGATCCTGACGAATTGCCCGCTGCAAGTGCGCTTCCGGAACCTGCGCCGCAGCAGCAGCAGTCGGCAGCAGGCTGGTTCCGGGGCGACCTTCATGGCCATACTCACCATTCTGACGGGGCGATGAGCGTTGCGGAATATGTTGCCTATGCGCAATCCCGAGGTCAGGATTTCGTTTCGCTGACCGATCATAACACCGCATCCGGGCTGCGCGAACTGGACGCGCTGGCCGGCACGATGGCGGCAATCGGCGGGGTGGAACTGACGACCTTTCACGGCCATGCGCTTGCCCTTGGAACGCGCGACTGGCAGGAGTGGCGTATCACCGACGGGCGCACGATGGCACAGAGCGTTTGTGCGCATATGGCGGCGGGCCATGTCTTCGTGATTGCCCATCCCATGCAGCATGGGCATCCTTGGTGCACGGGCTGCACCTGGGCCTATGCCGATGTCTGGCCAGGACCGGCGCGCCATGTCGAGGTCTGGAATGGTCCGTGGATGCGCGAGGGGGCGGAGGCGTTACATAATGTGCTTGGGCTGAAGCTGTATCATCACTGGCTGATGGCCGGGCATCGGCTGGTTGCCACCGCTGGCAGCGATCTGCACCGGCCCTGGCAGACGGGCGTGCGCGCACCGCAAATGGGCATCCGGGCAGAAAGCCTGAGTGAGCCAGCCCTGCTTGCGGGGTTGCAGCGGGGCCATGCCTATCTGACCAGCGGCCCCGAATTACGGCTGGATGTGCACCATTCCGATGGGACAACCGGGATCATGGGCGATCTTTTCGCGGCAGGAAAAGCCCGTCTTACGCCGGTCTGGTCCGCGGTGGCCGAAGGTTCCGAGTTGCGAGTGTTGGTCGATTCCGAGCCTGTGCTGACATGCGCGGCCGATTCGGCCATGTCCGTGAGCCTTGATCACGTTTTTGGTGCCCGCGCCTGGGCTTTGGCCGAGTTGCGCGGGCCGGCCAATGAGCTGCTGGCAATGACGAATCCGGTGTTCTTTGGCGATTGGGCATAGGGCAGGGCGCTTGTGTGTGCTGCGGCTGAGCCGATATGGCGACCAGTATACGCGTTTCGACACGCTTTATATGGCGCGGTTGATCAGGCCCGTCACATCCGGACACCCCTTGATCCGGGCAGCACGCACATACGCGCGATAGAATGCGTTCGGATGTCTTGCTTTTATTGTGCAGATGGGCTGTCGCGGCCATCATGGCGCATTATCGTGCATAATGCGGTGATACGCGCTTATAGCGGGTTTTGGCCGTGCTGCAATTCTGCGCAGTGCATGATGCCTTGCACATCAAAGTGAATTTTTCGGCGAAATGTCGGTTACAGACCTTGAAACGTCGGTTGTGTTTCATGCATGTTGCACAGCAAGCGCTTGCGGATAAATTACTTCGGTGATCGAAGTTTTCCGCGTGCAGTGGCCGGACCGGGCCGCTCGGCGCAATCAGCATGACGGGGCGCGCAGTGTCAGACCAGCGGCGCCCGCATGAAAAAAAAGAAACGTCCCGAGTTCAGGCATGCGCTTCTGGCGCGGCTGCTTCGTCGAACGCAGACGGAATGCTTTCGCCGATCAACTCATGATGACGATGTGGAGACAGAGATGATGGATGACAAAAGCCGCAATGCGGAACTGACCATGACTGAACAGGTTTACAGCGAGGACCCGCTGGCCGACCGTGAAACCGATATGTACCGAAAGGAATATATCACCACCTTCGTCAACAAGTGGGACGAGTTGATCGACTGGAAGGGACGTGCAGAAAGCGAAGGACAGTTCTTCATCGATATTTTGCGCGCACGCGGCAAGGAACGCGTTCTGGATGTCGCTTGCGGAACAGGCTTTCATTCGGTGCGCCTTACGGAGGCGGGATTCGATGTCACCGCGTCCGACGGGTCGGCAGCCATGGTCGCCAAGGCGTTCGAGAACGGCCAGAAGCGCGGGCTGATCCTGAAGACGACACAGGCCGACTGGCGCTGGCTGAACCGTGACGTCCATGGCAAGTATGATGCCATCGTGTGTCTGGGCAATTCGTTCACGCATCTGCATGACGAAAACGAGCGTCGCCGCGCCTTGGCGGAATTCTATGCAGCACTCAAGCATGATGGTATTCTGATACTTGATCAGCGGAATTACGATGCCATGCTCGACAAGGGTTTTTCGAGCAAGCACAAGTATTACTACTGTGGTGATCAGGTGGTGGCAGAGCCGGATCATGTCGATGAAGGGCTGTGCCGGATGCGCTATTCCTTCCCCGACGGGTCGTCCTATACCCTGAACATGTGCCCGATCCGGAAGAATTATGTGCGGCGGTTGCTGTCCGAGGCCGGGTTCGAGCGCGTGCGCACCTATGGCGATTTTCAGGAAACCTATGCCGAAGATGACCCCGATTTCTTTATACATGTCGCCGAGAAATCCGCGCTGCATCTGGTTCGTTGGGGTGATGGAAGCAAGGGTGATGCAAAGCAGGATATCCGCAACATTACCGAAACTTATTACGACAGCGTTGATGCAGATACGTTCTATTCGACCATCTGGGGCGGAGAGGATTTGCATGTCGGACGCTACACGACAACCACCGATATTCGCACGGCGAGTGATCTGTCGATCGCGGAAATGATCGCGCGGCTGCCTAAGATGACCGCCGCAACCCGCGTTCTTGATCTTGGATCAGGTTATGGCGGCGCGATGCGCACACTGGTGCGAAAAACAGGCTGCGAGGCGGTATGTCTGAATATTTCGGAAACGCAGAACGAATACAATCAGGGCAAGATTCGTGCGGCCAAGCTTGGCAACCGGATCAGCGTTCGCCACGGTGCCTTTGAGGATGTGCCAGAGGCAGATGAAAGTTTTGATGTTGTCTGGAGTCAGGACAGTTTCCTGCATTCCGATCAGCGCGACACTGTGCTGGCCGAAGCGTGGCGCGTGCTCAAGCCCGGGGGGCACCTGATCTTTACCGACCCCATGCAGGCCGATGATGCCGATCCGGCAGCCCTGCAACCCGTCTATGACAGGCTTAGCCTTAATAGTCTTGGTTCACCGCGCGCTTATCGTCACGCCGCCCAATCGCTTGGCTTCGAGATACTGGAGCAGGAAGATGCCGTTGCCGATCTGCGGACGCATTATGCCCGCGTTCGTGAAGAACTTCTTTCCAATTACGATCAGCTTATCGAGGGCGGCGCTTCGGCAGCGTATCTCGACAAGATGGCCGTTGGATTGCAGAATTGGGTGAGTGCCGCCGACGCGGGCCATCTGGCCTTCGGGATTCAGCATTTCCGCAAACCCGCCTGAGATTGCTGGCGAGGGTGGCCCTCGCCGCGTCATATCCCCTACCTGTCCATCAATCACGGAGAGCGGCCCATGACCGGGATTGCGACCGATGACCCTTATTCTGTATCGTTCGAGCTGTTCCCGCCCAAGACCGCGGCGGGGCTTGCCCAGCTTGGTGATACGGTCACCCGACTGGCAACAGCCGCGCCCGGTTATTTTTCAGTGACCTATGGCGCGGGTGGCAGCACCCGCGACCGCACGGCGCACGTTGTTGACATGGTCAGGCGCAGGACAAACCAGCCTGTTGCGCACCACCTGACCTGTGTGGGGGCGTCGCGGTCCGATATTGATGCGCAGGCGCGTGATCTTTGGACAAGCGGCATCCGCCGCATTGTTGCGCTACGCGGCGATCTGCCCCCGGGCGAGGCCACGCCGTCCAACGGCTATCATGACGCGGCGGAACTTGTTGCCGGATTGCGTCGCGTGGCTGATTTCGACATTTCGGTTGCCGCCTATCCGGAAATCCACCCAGAGGCTGCCAGCGCACAGGCCGATCTGGACCATCTCAAGCGCAAGCTTGATGCGGGCGCGTCCTGTGCCATCACGCAATATGCGTTCGATACGGACCAGATTCTGCGGTTCATTGACCGCGCGCGGGCTGCTGGCATCACCGCGCCGATTGTTCCGGGCATCATGCCCGTTGCCAATTTCAAAAGCCTAAAGCGGTTTTCGGCCAGTTGCGGCGCGTCGATCCCGGATTGGCTGGTGACCATGTTTGACGGGCTGGACGATGCGCCCGAAACGCGCGCCATGGTTGCGACCAGTGTTGCAACCGAACAATGCCGCCGTCTGATCGCGGGCGGGGTCGGGGCATTGCACATCTACACGCTTAATCGGGCGGAGGTAAGCCTGGCGATTTGCCGGGCGCTTGGCATGACGCCTGAAATCCGCGCCGAGACGGCGGCATAGCAAGGACAAAGCTGATGAACACCAGACACTCTCTCGAAGATCACCTTGCCCGGCGCATTCTGGTGATCGATGGGGCCATGGGCACCATGATCCAGCAATCGAAACCGGACGAGGCGGCCTATCGCGGGACCCGTTTCGCCGATCACCCGCAGGATGTGGGCGGCAATAACGAGTTGCTGAGCCTGACACAGCCCGACATGATCCACCGGATTCATGCCGAGTTTCTGGACGCGGGCGCCGATATCCTGTGCACCAACACCTTTGGTGCGAATTCGATTTCGCAGGCGGATTACGGCATGGAACATCTTGTGGCCCAGATGAATGCCGAAAGCGTGCGGATCGCACGCGCGGCCGCCGACGCAGTTGCCACGCCCGAGCGGCCCCGCTGGGTTGCCGGCGCGATCGGGCCTACAAACCAGACCGCCAGCATCAGCCCCGATGTCAACAATCCGGGTTACCGGGCCGTCAGCTTTGACGATCTGGCCGACGCTTACGGCGCGGCTGCGCGCACGCTGATCGAGGCGGGCGCGGATTTGCTGCTGGTCGAGACGATCTTTGACACGCTTAACGCGAAAGCGGCGCTTTATGCCATCGACAGCCTGCGCGACGCGGGCCTGACCGTGCCGCCGCTGATGATATCGGGCACGATCACCGACCGCTCCGGTCGCACGCTGACCGGCCAGACGCCCGAGGCATTCTATGTCTCGCTTGTGCATGCCAAGCCGCTGTCCATCGGGCTGAACTGCGCGCTGGGTGCCGCCGATATGCGCGCCCATATCCGCGCCATTTCCGGGCTGGCCGAAATTCCGGTCAGCGCCTATCCGAATGCGGGTCTGCCCAACGAAATGGGCGGCTATGATGAGCAGCCCGAAGAAACGGCCCACCACTTGGGCGAATGGGCCGATGCGGGGCTGGTCAATATCGTGGGCGGGTGCTGCGGCACGACGCCCGCACATATCGCAGCGATTGCCCGTGCAGTTGCGGGCAAACCGCCGCGCAAGGTGCCCGCCAGGACACCGCGGCTGCGCCTGTCGGGGCTGGAGATGTTCGAGGCCGCAGGTGCGGACTAACCGCCAAAAGGATTTCCCATGACATCTGTCAGCAATTTCATCAATATCGGCGAGCGCACCAATGTTACCGGTTCGGCCCGCTTCAAGAAACTGATCATGAATGGCGATTACGACGCCGCGCTGGAGGTGGCGCGCCATCAGGTCGAGAACGGCGCGCAGATCATCGATGTGAACATGGATGAAGGGCTTCTTGACGGCAAGCAGGCGATGGTGGATTTCCTGAACCTTATCGCCGCCGAGCCTGATATCAGCCGCGTTCCCGTGATGATCGACAGTTCGAAGTTCGAGATCATCGAGGCAGGGTTGAAATGCGTTCAGGGCCGGTCGATTGTCAATTCCATTTCACTGAAAGAAGGAGAGGGCGCGTTTCTTGAACAGGCGCGCATCTGCCGCCGCCACGGGGCGGCTGTGGTGGTCATGGCCTTTGATGAAGGCGGTCAGGCCGAAACCGCGCAGCACAAGTTCGAGATCTGCAAACGCTCGCACGACCTGTTGACGGAACAGGCGGGTTTTGCGCCTTGGGATATCATCTTCGATCCCAACATCTTTGCGGTCGCCACCGGGATTGACGAACATAATGACTATGCCAACGCCTTTTTCGACGCCATCAGGCTGATCAAGGCCGAAATGCCGCATGCCCATATTTCGGGGGGGCTGTCCAACCTGTCCTTCAGCTTTCGGGGCAATAACCCTGTGCGCGAGGCGATGCATTCGTCCTTTCTGTATCATGCGATCCCGCTGGGCATGGATATGGCCATCGTCAATGCCGGACAGATCACCGTCTATGACGACATCCCCGACGAATTGCGCGATCATGTCGAGGATGTTCTGTTCAACCGGCGCGCGGATGCCACCGACCGGCTGCTGGCCATTGCCGACAAGTATCGTGGGACGGGTGCGGCCACGCAGGTCGCGGACCCGGAATGGCGCAACCAGCCGGTCGAGAAGCGGCTGGAACACGCGCTGGTGCATGGCATCGTGGATCATGTTGTCGCCGATACCGAAGAATGCCGCCAGCGGGCTGACAAGCCGCTTGAGGTGATCGAGGGGCCGCTGATGGACGGCATGAATGTCGTGGGCAATCTGTTTGGCGCGGGCAAGATGTTCCTGCCGCAGGTCGTGAAATCGGCCCGCGTGATGAAGGCCGCAGTGGCCCATCTGCTGCCCTATATGGAAGAAGAGAAGCGCCGCACGGGCGACACGTCGGCCAAGGGCAAGGTGCTGATGGCGACGGTCAAGGGCGACGTGCACGATATTGGCAAGAACATTGTGGGTGTTGTGCTGCAATGCAACAATTTCGATGTCGTTGATCTGGGCGTGATGGTCCCGGCCGAAGATATCCTGACCCGCGCCAAGGATGAGAAGGCCGACATCATCGGGCTGTCGGGGCTGATCACCCCCTCGCTCGACCGGATGGTGGATGTCGCCACTGAAATGACGCGGCAGGGTTTCGACATTCCGCTGCTGATCGGCGGGGCGACGACTTCAAGAAAGCACACGGCGCTCAGGATCGCGCCCGAATACGCGCATGGGGCGATCTATGTCGAGGATGCCTCCAAGGCGGTGGGCGTTGTCTCGAAGCTGCTGTCAAAGACGGCGCGGCGGGGCTATATCGACGCGATAGCGTCGGAATATGACCAGTTGCGCGAGGGCAACGCCAAAGCGGCCGAGCGCCCCACCACCCCGCTGGCTGCGGCGCGCGCCAATGCCTTCGATGGTGGCTGGGACCGCTACACCCCACCCGCGCCCCAGACGCCGGGGGTGACTGTCATTGACGATATGCCGATCAGCACATTGCGCGACTATATCGACTGGGGGCCGTTCTTCAACACATGGGAAATGCGGGGCCGGTTCCCGGATATTCTTGATCACCCCCAGATGGGGCCAACCGCGCGCGACCTTTACGACAATGCGCAAAAGATGCTTGACCGGATAGAGGCCGAGGGCTGGTTCAACCCGCGCGGCGTGGTCGGGCTGTGGCCTGCGAATGCGGACGGCGATGATATCCTTGTGTGGAAAGACGAAGAGCGCCGCGCGCTTGCCGCACGGATGCCGCAACTGCGCCAGCAGGGCAGGAAATCCGGCCCAAAGCCGCATATGTGTCTGGCGGATTTTGTTGCACCCAAAGGCACGCCCGACTGGATTGGCGGTTTTGCGGTCACGACTGGCCCCGAAGTTCATACGATTGCGGATCGCTACAAGGCAAGCGGGGACGATTACGAGTCCATCCTCGTCCAGTCGCTTGGTGATCGCATCGCCGAGGCTTTTGCCGAAGCGCTACATGCGCGGGTGCGCCGGTCACTTTGGGGCTATGCCCCTGATGAGCGGTTGGAAAACGCCGATCTGGTCGCAGAAAGGTATCGCGGAATCCGGCCTGCGCCGGGCTATCCGGCCTGCCCGGACCATACCGAAAAGGCCACCTTGTTCGATTTGTTGCAGGCACCCGAGCATACTGGCCTGCAACTGACCGAATCGATGGCAATGTGGCCCGCAGCCGCCGTTTCCGGGCTGTATTTCGCGCATCCGGACGCGGCGTATTACGGCATCGGGCGCATCGGGCGTGATCAGGTCGCGGATTACGCGAAACGCAAGGGCATGAGCATGTCCGAGGTCGAAACATGGCTACAACCCAGCCTTGGCTACACGCCGGGGCGCCCCGATCGGGTGGACGCAGCCTGACCAAGGCGCAGCGTCTGCTGATCCGCAGCAGGCGCAATGCAATCACAAATCTTCAAGGAAAGGGACAAGATGAGCGACAAGACTTGGCTTTTCACCAGTGAATCGGTGTCCGAAGGGCACCCCGACAAGGTCTGCGACCGCATTTCTGATGCGGTGCTTGATGCCTATCTGACAGCCGACCCGCAATCGCGCGTCGCCTGCGAAACGCTTGCCACCACTGACCGCGTGGTCATTGCCGGTGAAGTGCGCGGGCCAGACAACGTGCGCCAGCATGTCGAAGAACTTGCGCGCATGGCGATCAAGGACATCGGTTATGAACAAAAGGGTTTTTCATGGAAGACCTGCGCGGTTGAAAACCTGCTGCATGAGCAGTCGGCGGATATCGCCATAGGCGTCGATGAAGGCGACAAGGGCGAAGAAGGTGCAGGCGATCAGGGCATTATGTTCGGCTTTGCCTGCAACGAGACCGACCAACTTATGCCCGCGCCAATCCAGTTTTCACACCGCATTCTGCGCTACATGGCCGAGGATCGCAAATCCGGTGCCCAGACCGGGTTCGGCCCCGATGCCAAAAGTCAGGTAACGCTGAAGTATCGCAACGGGTTGCCTGTCGCCGTCGATACGGTCGTGGTTTCGACCCAACATATGGAGCACCTGACACAAGCCGAAGTCCGCGAGATGGTCAGGCCCTACATAAAGCGGGCTTTCCCCTCTGACTGGTCGCTGCCCGAAGACAAGCTTATCGTGAACCCGACAGGCAAATTCGTGATTGGCGGCCCTGATGGCGATGCAGGGCTGACCGGCCGCAAGATCATCGTGGACACCTATGGCGGTGCGGCACCGCATGGGGGCGGCGCATTCTCGGGCAAGGACCCGACCAAGGTGGACCGCTCTGCCGCCTATGCCGCGCGCTATCTGGCCAAGAACGTGGTCGCCGCCGGACTGGCCGACAAATGCCAGATCCAGCTGGCCTATGCCATCGGTGTGCCAGAGCCGGTTGCTGTTTATGTCAACACATTGGGCACCGGACGCGTGGACGAGGACAAGCTTGCCGCGACCCTGTGTGACATGGTCCGCCTGACGCCGCGCGGCATTCGCGAGCATCTTGACCTTCTGCGGCCCATTTACGCGCGCACGTCTGCCTATGGCCATTTCGGGCGCGATGCCACCGCCGATGGTGGCTTCTCATGGGAGAAGACAGACCTAGCGGATGAGTTGGCGCGCGTTTTCGGTGCCACCGCCGCAGCCGAGTGAACTACAGATACAAGCAAGGAAAATTTATCATGAACAAGCCCGATACCTCTATTCGAACGGACTATGTGGTTCGCGACATCGATCTGGCGGAATATGGCCGCAAGGAGATTGATATTGCCGAAACCGAAATGCCGGGGCTGATGGCGGTGCGCGAGGAGTTTGGCACGACCAAGCCGCTGAAGGGCGCGCGCATTGTGGGCAGTCTGCACATGACCATACAGACAGCGGTTCTGATCGAATCGCTGATCGCGCTTGGCGCTGATGTCCGCTGGGCGTCATGCAACATCTATTCTACGCAGGATCACGCCGCAGCAGCAATCGCAGCAGGTGGCACGCCGGTATTTGCCGTCAAGGGCCAGACCCTGGAAGAGCACTGGGATTATCTGGATCGGTCGTTTCAGTTCCCCGACGGAGCGAACATGATCCTTGATGATGGTGGTGATGCCACGCTTTATGTGTTGCTGGGCGCACGGGCGGAAGCTGGCGAAGATATCATCCCGGTGCCCCAGTCCGAGGAAGAGAAAGTCGTCAAGGCGCAGATCAGGAAGCGCATGGCACAAACCCCCGGCTGGTTCACAAAGACCCGTGACGCGATCAAAGGCGTATCCGAGGAAACCACCACCGGCGTGCATCGTCTGTATGAGTTGCAGCGCAACGGCCAGCTTCCTTTCCCTGCAATCAACGTCAATGACAGCGTGACCAAGTCGAAATTCGACAACAAATACGGCTGCAAGGAATCGCTGGTTGACGGCATTCGCCGCGCCACCGACACCATGATGGCGGGCAAAGTGGCTGTGGTGTGCGGCTATGGCGATGTTGGCAAAGGGTCTGCCGCCAGCTTGCGCGGCGCAGGTGCCCGCGTGAAAGTGACCGAAGTTGACCCGATCTGCGCGCTGCAAGCCGCCATGGACGGGTTCGAGGTGACAACGCTGGAAGATGTGGTCAGCACCGCTGATATTTTCATCACCACCACCGGCAACAAGGACGTCATCCGCATCGAGCATATGCGCGAGATGAAGGATATGGCGATTGTCGGCAATATCGGCCATTTCGACAATGAAATTCAGGTCGCCGCCCTGAACAACTACAAATGGACCAATATCAAGGATCAAGTGGACATGATCGAGATGGGTCCGGGCAAGCGCATGATCCTGCTGTCGCAGGGCCGCCTGCTGAACCTTGGCAATGCCACCGGCCACCCCAGTTTTGTGATGTCGGCCAGCTTCACCAATCAGGTGCTGGCCCAGATCGAACTTTGGAGCAAGGGGGACCAATACGGCAATGATGTCTACGTCTTGCCCAAGCACTTGGATGAAAAGGTCGCGCGCCTGCATCTGGAACGGATCGGCGTGAAGTTGACGGAACTGCGCCCCGATCAGGCCGACTATATCGGCGTGACGCCCGAAGGCCCGTTCAAGCCCGAACATTACCGCTATTGAGGAGTCGTTGATGACACTGAAAACACCTCATATCGTGGGCCTTGGCAACGCGATCGTCGATGTCGTGGTCGCTGTGGACCCATCTGTTATTGACCGTCATGGCCTGAGCATGGGTGGGATGCATCTTGTCGATGCCAAAGCAGCCCGCACGCTTTTTGACGAGGTCGGGCCGGGGGTGCGCCAGTCCGGCGGATCGGTGGCCAATTCCATCGCGCATCTGTCCGAGACCGGCGTGAAGGGGACGTATCTTGGCAAGGTCGCCAATGACGAGCTTGGTCAGGTCTTTCGCGATGAAATGGCTGCGATGGGTATTGCTGCGCCCGTTGCTGTTGCACAGGATGAGTCGCTGGGCACGGGGCGCTGCGTCGTTCTGGTCACACCCGATGGTGAACGCACGATGAGCACCCATCTTGGTGCCGCTGTCGAGATTTTGCCTGCGGAGGTGCGCGCGCCCATGCCCGACGCCTTCGATATTCTTTTCGTCGAAGGGTATCTGTGGGATGCGCCGAATGGCGCGGCAGCAATAGAAACAGCGGCAGAGCTTGCCAAGGCGGCTGGCGCGCGCATCGCAATGTCGCCGTCGGACGCGGGCTGCGTTGCGCGCAATGCAGCCGCGATGCAAGGTTTCATCACACGTTACTGCGATATCCTGATCGGCAACAGCGTTGAGATTGACGCGCTTGCGGGAACCAACGGGGCCGAAGCTGCGCTTGACTGGGCGCTGAGGCAGGTTGCGGTCGCCGCCGTGACAGAGCACGACAAGGGGTCGCTGGTGGCCGATGCGACGGGCCGTCACCGTATCCCTGCTGTTGCCGTGTCCCGCGTGGTGGATACAACCGGCGCTGGCGATGCCTATGCCAGCGGGTTTCTGGCCGCGCTCGCACTTGGCGAGAGCATCATTGATGCCGGTCAGCGCGGGGCAGAGATGGCCGCGAAAGTCCTGGTGCATTACGGCGCCCGCGATGGCGCTGCGGCGCGGGCGATTTCCCTTCCCGCTGCCTGAATTTCACCGAAGTTCCGGGGCGCGGAATGCCGCCCCGGAACAATATCGGGGCAGAGAGCTGACAGACCTGTAAGGGGGGGGTATCAGGCTTTGGTGCTGCCACGATGATCTGCGCATTTAGCGATCAGAACTTCAGTCCTGGAAAGCCCAGTCTGGTAACATCGGCTCGATTTCCTCGCGCACGATACGGGTGGCAAACGCGATCGGATCGCCAAGTTTGGTGTGTAAAGGGACAATCATCGAATAGCTTAGTTCGACACGCGGCATGAAGCGGCGGATCACGATGGCATTGCTGCGGCACGCGCGGGCAGAGAACGGGTCCATCAATGCAAGACCGACCCCTTCGGAAACAAGGCTTCCTGCGGTTGCAGCAAACAGTATTTCGCCGACAATATTGGGCGATATCTGCTCGGCCGCAAAAACATCGTTGATCTGGGGGCGGATGCTGCCGCTTTGGCCAAGCACTATCAGCGGTTCATGTTCAAGTTGGGACACATGTATGGTGTCATTCGCCGCCAGCGGGTGCGACCGCGGGAGTACGCAAACGGCCTCGACCCGGCTTTCATGCACGACACGCACATCATCCGCGCTGGCGGGCAGGGTGCAAAATCCCAGATGATGCTGCCCCCGCGCAATCTGGTCTGCAATCGACATGGAACTGTCGGTATGGATGCTGAAACGCAACTCGGGGTAGGCGCGCCGCAAGGCCCCGACCACAACCGCCACATATTCCAATGACAGAAAAGGCGGCGCCGCAATCCGCATCAGCGTTTGTGGAAAGCGCTTGATCGTGCGCGCGGCCTGTTCGATCTGATGCAGACCCAGAAAGACGCGCTCCACCTCCTCCATAAGGCGCAAAGCGTTGTCAGTGGGTTTCAGCCGCGGACCGTTGCGTTCAAAAAGCTTCAGCCCCAGCCCCAGTTCCATATCGGCGATCAGCCTGCTTACGGCGGGTTGGGAAATAGACAGCATTTGTGCCGCCGACGTCATCCCGTGTGTTCGCATGACGGCGCGAAATGCCTCTACCTGGCGCAAGGTGACGCGCGGCAAGGGAGTATCTTTCGGAAGGTCTATCATAACTCTAGCGCATTATAGGATACTTTATTGATATTTGACATTATAGTTAGGTTGTCTGATCCTTTGTCAATGAAGAAGGCGCACACCAAGCGTCACAATCAACAGGGAAAGGTTCAAAATGAAAAATATTGCTCAGCTTTCAACTGTCTGCGTTCTTCTTGCCGGCATCGCGCTGCCGACAACGGCCCAGACGTTGCGCCTGTCAACACAGGCCAATGCACCACACCCGTGGCTTGATGCCGCCGAAGCGCTGCGCGAGGATATGCTGGAGGCGACGGACGGGCGTGTGGATATCCGCATCTTCAGCGGCGGTTCGCTTGGAAATGACGCAACCGCACTGGACGAAATGCGCTTGGGGACAATCGACATCCTGATCGGCGGCACGCAGGAAGCCACGCCCTTCTTTCCCGAATTTCAGCTTTTCTCGCTCAGCTATCTTTTTGCCAATGATGAGGCACTTCGCGCGACGGTTGCCACAGACAGCGCTGTTTCAGACTATTTTCGCGATGTGTATGCGAATAACGGAAGTGGGCTGAAACTGCTTGCGCTGACAGGGGGCGGCGTCCGAAATCTTAGCAACCGCAGACATAGCGTGACTGAGATCGAAGATATTTCCGCCCTGCGGATGCGTGTGCCGGGGTCGCGTATGGACGCCTTGATGTGGGAAACATCGGGTGCGCTGCCGTCCTCGCTGCCGTTCACAGAGCTATACACAGGCATGCAGACAGGCGTTGTCGATGCATTCGAGAGTACGATCAGCGCCTATGTCGCAAACAAGCTGTATGAGGTTGCGCCCTATCACGCCCGGACTGAACATCAATTCATGGTCAGCCATATCACCATGAGTCAGGCCAGCTTTGACAGGCTTAGCCCCGAGGATCAGGACGCGTTGATGGACGCCGCCGCGCGCGCCTCTCAGGTGGCTATTGATGCGGGCATCCAATATGACCAATCGCTGCTGCAACCGCTGATCGAAAGCGGGCAGGTGACCGTGACCGAGGTTGACAAGGCACCCTTTATTGAAATCGTCGCGCCACTGCATGATCAGGTCGCCGCCGAACTTGATGTCGCGGATCTGCTGGAATTGATCCGCAGCGTCGAGTGACCACCCGAACCAGGTCTGTATCAGAGAAGGTCGGTGCGCGCATGATAAGCAAGCTCAACAACATCATAGAGGCTATACTGAAGATCACAGGCGGTGTTCTGTTTGCAGCCTTTATCTTGGTGATCCTGTTTCAGGTATTTGTTCGGAATTTCATTTCGATGTCCTTTGTCTGGACAGATGAAATCGCGATGTTTTGTTTCATCTGGAGTGTCTTTCTTGGCGCCGCCATAGGATACCGCCACGGATTGCATTACGTTGTCGAAGTTGTTCCCGAACACTATGTGCGCATCAACCTTTTCCTGCGCCTGCTGGCTATTGTCCTTGGGTTTCCCTTGATCTGGGTGATGGCCGTCAATGGTCTTGAATATGCCCAGCTTGGCTGGCGGCGTTATTCATTTTCGCTTGGGTTTCCGCTGTTTTACCAGAACATCGTCGTCGCAATCAGCGGCGCGGCAATGATGCTGTTTACAATAGAGATTGCCTTTCAGGGTTTGCGGGAAGTCCGGGGAATATCCTCCATCGGGGGCAAGGAGCCGGAATGAATTCCATCGTCATATTATTGGGAAGTTTCATCGCACTGATCACCCTGCGTGTTCCAATTGCCTTCGCAATAGGTGTGTCGTCATTGCTGACGGTGCTGACACTTGGTCTGCCGCCGACATCGGTGGTCAATCAGATGGTGTGAACATCAACTCTTTCGCGCTGCTGGCAGTTCCTTTTTTCCTGCTGCTTGGACGGTTGATGAACGACAGCGGCATCACCGAGCGGCTGATGATGTTCGCGCAATCCATGGTCGGACACATTAAGGGCGGCCTTGGTCACATCAATGTTCTGGTAAGTATGATGTTCGCCTCGATGTCAGGTTCGGCTGCGGCAGACACTGCCAGTGTCGGGGCGATCATGATTCCGACCATGAAGAAGGCAGGTTATCCGGCCCCTTTTGCGGTGGCGCTGACCGCGACATCCTCGACCTTGGGGGTGATTATTCCGCCATCGATCCTTTTCGTAATATACGGTGCGTTCGGGAACATCTCGATTGCGGCGCTGTTTCTTGCGGGGATCGTGCCCGGTGTGCTCGTTGGGCTTGTGCAGATGGGTTACACATATCATGTTGCCAGCCGCTATGGCGTCGTGAACCCCGAACGCGTTGACTTTCGTGGTCGGCTGCGTTCCGGGCGGATGGCGGCACCAGTGCTTCTTATCCCCATCGTCATCCTGGGCGGTATCACCAGCGGCTTTTTCACAGCGACCGAAGCGGCTTCTGTTGCTGCATTGATCGGGTTTGTGCTGGCAGTGGTCGTCTATCGGACCATCAGGCCGGGGCAACTGTTCGAGCTGATCTCTTCTACGGTCGTGGCCTATTCTTTGCCGATGTTCGCGGTGGCAGCCGCCGGGATCATGGGTTGGCTGATAGCCTATATGGGCATCGCGCAGGATGTTGCGGACTTCATCCTGGGTGTGTCGGATCACCCGATTGCGGTGATGCTTATGATAATGGTCTTCTGCCTGCTGGTGGGAACTGTCCTCAGCCCTATGACCGCAGTGATCATCTTCTTGCCGATCATCAAGGAACTGACAAGTGCCGCGCAGATATCCGATATTCACATGGCACTTGTTGTCTGCCTTTCGCTTGCCGTCGGGCTGACAACGCCACCTTATGGCATTTGCCTGCTGATCGCGGCGCAAATCGGCAATGTTTCGACGCCCCGTGCGTTCATGGCGGTCCTGCCCATCGTTGGGCTGACACTGCTTGTGATCATCGGGGTCATTCTATTGCCGGATGTTTTCCTTTTTCTACCACGCACGTTCTTTCCGCAATCCTTCGGAATCGCTGGCTGAACGTCGCCCAAACAACCAGAGACAGAATATGAAAGTTGCAATTCTTGGTGGTGGTGCCATTGGCATCACCTATGCTGCCATGCTGACCCGGTCCGGCCATGATGTCGTTCTGTGGTCTGAAACGGCGGGTCCGTTGAATGATACAATATATGTCGAGGGTGCGTTCAGCTTCTCGGGCCATATCCATCAGGACTCTGATCTGCGCAAGGCGGTTCAGAACGCAGATGTGCTTATTTGTGCGCGCGGTGCCAGAGGCACGCAAGACCTGATCGACCAGCTTGTGCCGTTAACCACGTCTGGCCAGACACTTATCTTCAGTGCGGAACTTAGCCTGTGTTCTGCCTATGCGGACCAGTTGCTGAAAAGCGCGGGCAAACAGGTCCCGATCATGTCGTGGTCTACCACTGTTGTCACTGCGCGCCGGATTGCTGCCGACCGCATCAGCTGTGGCACCGTTCGGGACCGGGTTGACTACGCAGTAACCGCTGCGCGTGTCCCAGACGACAGCCAGACGGTGCTGGGGGGCTTGTTCAACACAGAGTTCCGCGAATTGCCCAGTGCCCTGGCTGTTGCCCTGAGCAACCTTAACCCGCCCATACATCTTGCCAATGCGCTGGCCAATCTGACGCGAATAGAAAAGGCCGAGAATTGGGAGAATTATGCCGGTATCACACCATCAGTCGGGCGTGTGATCGAAGCGCTTGATCTGGAACGGCTGGCATTGGCGGCGCATTTCGGATTGAAGGTGCGCACAGTTTTCGAACACTATCTTTCAACGTTTCCGGGCATCACAGCCGGCCCTGTGACCGCAATGGCATCACAAGTCAGCAGCAAGGGTCCGTCTGTGCCCGGGCCACGGTCACTTGATACGCGCTATTTGACCGAGGACATTCCTTTTGGGTTGGTTCCACTTGTACATATTGCCGGTCTTGTCGGTGTGGACATGCCACTTCACAAGGCAGGGATCAGACTAGCATCTGTTTATGCCGGACAAGATTTCGGGGCCGAGAACCGGATGCTCGGGGCTGTATCCGAGCATTTGAAAACACACAAAAGCCCCTGTCAGACTATACCTTCCGGCCCTGCATAAACCCATTGCGCTGGCAAATGGCGCTTACAGAAGCCGCGCGGGCGGGCACCAGTTCCAGCGTCATTATGGGTGCGTCCATGTTTCTGCTTGAGCAGCCCGATGGCAATGCAGTAGAAAATCCTGATCATGCTGTTTTGAAAAGCATGCTGAAAACGCGTTGTGCGTGGTCGTCAGACCATGCTGGCTGCATTGACATCCAAGAAGCTTGCCCACAGAGTGACCATTCCACCAGGGGGGTTCCGTCAAGGAACTGAGATACTGCTGGGCCGCAAGGCAGCGCAGGGACCCTATGAACCTGATCCAGTTCATACTGGCGTAGGGACGGTGCGGATGCGCGGGCATGCGGTCGTTGGCCATGTTGCCGGTGTATTCATTCCCCCTTCCAGCATGCTGGGTCTCCAATGCTCGCAAGGCAAGGAGCCTGACATGAAAGATACACCCACCCCCAAAGTGACCACCGGGCCGCTGCCCGCCTCGACCAAGGTTTTCCATCACGGTATGCTATACCCCGATCTGCGCGTGCCGATGCGCGAAATTGCGCTGCATCCCAGTGCGGACGCGCCGCCGGTCACGGTTTACGACTGCTCTGGCCCTTATACGGATGAAACTGCCGAAATCAGCATCGAGCGCGGCTTGCCGCGTGCGCGCGAAAGCTGGCTGTCAGCGCGCGGCGATACCGAGATCTATGCGCCGCGTCCTGTGCAACCGGCAGATAACGGGTTCGTTTCCGACGACAGGCTGACACCGGAATTTCCGGCCCGTCACCGCCCGTTGCGCGCGAAAGCGGGCAAATCAGTCAGCCAGATCGCCTATGCACGCGCCGGTATTATCACCCCCGAGATGGAGTTTGTGGCGATCCGCGAAAACCTTGGCCGCGCGGAGATGCGCGAAAAACTGATGCGCGACGGCGAAAGCTTTGGCGCGGCCATCCCCGATTTCGTGACCCCGGAATTTGTGCGCGATGAAGTGGCGCGCGGGCGCGCGGTCATCCCCGCCAATATAAATCACCCGGAACTGGAACCCATGGCGATTGGCCGGAACTTTCTGGTCAAGATCAATGCCAATATCGGCAATTCCGCAGTCACATCTTCAATGGCGGAGGAGGTGGAGAAAATGGTCTGGGCCATCCGCTGGGGCGCCGATACGGTCATGGACCTGTCGACGGGGCGCAATATTCACAACATCCGCGACTGGATCATCCGCAACGCGCCTGTGCCCATCGGCACTGTGCCCATCTATCAGGCGCTGGAAAAGGTTGGCGGGGTTGCTGAAGACCTGACATGGGAAATCTACCGCGACACGCTGATTGAACAGGCCGAACAAGGCGTGGATTATTTCACCATCCATGCAGGCGTGCGCTTGTCACATATTCCGCTGACGGTGGACCGTGTGACAGGCATTGTCAGTCGCGGCGGGTCGATCATGGCCAAATGGTGCCTGCACCACCACCGAGAGAGCTTTCTGTATGAGCATTTCGCCGAAATCTGCGAGATTATGCGCGCCTATGATGTCAGCTTCAGTCTGGGTGACGGGTTGCGGCCCGGATCAATTGCCGACGCCAATGACGCGGCCCAATTCGCGGAACTGGAAACACTGGGCGAGTTGACACAGATTGCGTGGGCGCATGACTGTCAGGTCATGATCGAAGGCCCCGGCCATGTGCCGATGCACAAGATCAAGGAAAACATGGACAAGCAACTGGCGGTCTGCGGCGAAGCGCCGTTCTATACGCTTGGGCCACTGACCACGGATATTGCACCGGGCTATGACCACATCACCAGCGGGATCGGGGCTGCGATGATTGGCTGGTTTGGCACGGCGATGCTGTGCTATGTCACCCCAAAGGAGCATCTGGGCCTGCCTGACCGCGATGACGTGAAGACCGGCGTGATCACCTATAAGATCGCGGCGCATGCCGCCGATCTGGCCAAGGGCCATCCGGCGGCAAAACTGCGCGACGATGCATTGTCACATGCCCGTTTTGAGTTCCGCTGGGAGGATCAGTTCAACCTGTCGCTTGATCCTGATACCGCGCGATCCTTTCATGACCAGACCCTGCCCAAAGAAGCGCACAAGCTTGCGCATTTCTGTTCCATGTGCGGGCCGAAATTCTGTTCAATGAAAATCAGCCATGACATCCGCGACGCTGCCCGCGCCGAGGCTGGACTGGCGGAAATGGCGGAACGCTACCGCGACGGGGGTGATCTGTATATGCCCGTCAAGGACAAGACCTGACGCGCAGCGCGTCAATCAGGTCTTAGGATAGAGCCAACCCGCGGTTGAATGCTCTTTCAACGCTATGTAGGGCCGCAGATTTCGCGGCCTTACAATATCACTTCGGTTGTGCGAACGGCGGTATGGTCAGATCATCTCTCCGCCGTGGCTGGCAGATTCCACAATTTCCGCTTGCGTGAAGGCCAGCAGTATCTTAGTGAAACTATCAGGAATTAAGCATGTCGCCCTTCATGCGCCATCCAGCCCCTGTGCCAGACCCGCGCCTGACCAATCAGACCCGTGAAAGAAGCAGGAGCCATTTATTGTGGCAAGGTCTTATTCTTTTTCTTTTTCGTGCCCCGACGTCGTGCAGGGCGGGTTGCGGTCAGTAAACGTGCCACGAAAGGCGCGCAGCGGTGCAACTGATGGCAGGTGATGAATTCCGACCGCGAATGACCACCCAGACCAAGGCATTGCAGACGCTTGATCCGTTGGCTTACCGTCGATTTGGTGGTGCGATTGCTGATTTGTGGAAAGTGCGGGGCGCGGCTGGCGGTGGCGGCTTTTATATTGCGCCCGATCCCAGACTGGTGGTGTTTCTGGATGACGACGTGCCGCCATTTCTGATGCGCACCTCACCTGCAATGCCGTGCCGGTCCCAGCTTCGTGCTTTTTTCATTCCGGCCAATACCCCATTATGGAGTCATCTGGACGTGGCGTGCGATTTCCGCCATCTTGATATTCACCTTCAGTCGGCAAATCTGGCTGCGCGGATCAGGCACGGTGGGTTGCGCGCGGATACCAGCACGCCCCGGTTTTTTGACGACAACCAAAACCTGCTGACCCTTGCCCGGCTTGCAGCGCGCGAAATATCGCAGGGCAAGCAGAATGATATGATGCTTGACGGATTGCTGACCGCGATTCTGGCTGATGTTTTTGAACCAGACAGGGAAAATGGCACCAGCCCTGATGATCGGCACGATTTACCCCCAAAGGGGCTGAATGCCCGTCAGGTTGCGGCGCTGGAAGATCTGGTGCTGTCGGATCTGTCAAATCCGCCCGGTGTCCGCGCCATGGCGTCCCGGCTTGGGTTGTCCGAGGGCCGCTTTGCGCACGCCTTTCGCGAAGCGCTTTCGATGAGTCCGTCGAAATGGGTGACCCTTAAACGCCTGCGCATGGCCGAGCAGATGATGCTGGAGCAACGGTTGTCGCTGGCGGACATCGCTTATGCCACGGGGTTTGCGGATCAGGCCCATATGTCGCGCGTGTTCAGTTCACAAAACGGGATGCCGCCATCGCGCTGGCGAAAGCTGCATGCCGCGCGGGAATCTACAAGTTGCAGCAGGTTCCTTCAAGACTTGCACGAAAGACCAAGTTAAACGCTCGACAATTGTGCAGTATCAGAGGTCCCTTAATGAAAACCTATCCTTTGCTCCTTGCGGGCGGCAGTTTGATGGCGGTTATGTCCACTGGCGCGCTAGCACAGGACACGCCCCGCGACACGTTTCTGGGCACCCTGACCTTGTCGGGCGGTGAAAACCCCACCGCGCCGCTGGACAGCAGCGTCGCGCAAAATGCTGCCAGCACCAAGACATCGCGCCCGATCACCGAGGTTCAGGCATCGGTATCGGTCATTCCCCGTGCCCAGATCGAGGCAACCGGCGCGCGCAATCTTGCGCAGGCCCTGACCTATTCCGCCGGTGTCGTGGCCGAGAATTATGGCGGCGATCCGCGGTTTGACAGCCTGTTCCTGCGCGGCTTCAATCTGGAAAACGACAAGTTCCTGGACGGCTTGCGCCTGATGCGGTCGACGCAATTCCCCACAAGCGCCCCGGCATTTGACCTGTATGGCATCGAGCGGGTTGAAGTGCTGCGCGGACCCGCTTCCTTGCTATACGGCGCGGGAACGCCGGCGGGCATTGTGAACATGATCCAGAAACGCGCGCAGGCTTCCGGGGATTTTACGGAAACCGGCATATCAGCGGACAGCAACGGGTCGCTGGCGCTGTATGGTGATGCCAATCGGGTGGTGAATGGCCGGCTGGCCTGGCGGGTAACGGCCCGTTTGTCGAATGACCGCACGGATGTTCGCCAGATCGACAACAAGCGCGGCTATCTGGGCCTGTCGGCCAGCTATCGACTGGGTGATGCCACCGAGATAGAGGTTATGGCGAGCTATCACGCCGATGAACCCATGTCGCCGACGGGTGTGCCGCCATCACTGGTCGGGGTTGTGAATGCGCGCGACCTGCGCGCGTTCAATTTCGCCGATGATGCGTTCAACACAAGTGACCGCAAGATGACCACGCTGGGTTTCGGGATCACGCATGAATTCGACACCGGCTGGAAACTGAACGGGACGTTCAGGTATACAAATTTTGCATGGGATTACCGCAACATTTACCTTTCGGGGGGCGCTACGGGAACTGTCGTCAATCGCGGTGCTATTGACCAGCGCGAACGCTTCACAGCGGCTGCCGCCGATATCCGCCTGTCGGGACAGGTGGACACAGGGGCCATCCGGCATGAACTGACCTTCGGCGTTGATGCACAGCGCCTGTCCGAGGATGCAAGCTCTGCCTTCTCCAATGTCAATGCGATTGATTTCGCCGCCCCGGTCTATGGCAATGCCGTTGCAGATGCGCCTTGGTACACCGCTGAAAAGCGCGTTCGTGCAACCCAGATCGGGCTGTATGCGCTGGACGAAATGAGCATGGGAAACTGGCGTGCAACACTGGGGTTGCGTCATGAATGGACACGCCAGAAAGGTGAGAATGTCACCAATTTCAGCAACACGGATTTTGCCCGTTCCGACCAGCAACTGACGGGGCATGCGGGGTTGGGGTATGTCTGGGACAGCGGTGTTTCGGCCTATCTGTCTTATGCAACATCCTATCTGCCGCAACCGGGCTTTGATATTGACGGCAGCACCCTGAAACCCACACAGGGCAAGCAATGGGAACTTGGTGTCAAATATGCCCCCACCGCATTTGAGGGCCTTTTCACCGCCGCAGCCTATGACCTGCGTGAAACCGACAGAAATACGACCGTCACCGAAACCATCGGCGGCAATCCGGTCACAGGGCTGCGCCAGATCGGGCAGGCGCGCATTCGCGGGCTGGAGTTGGAAGCCGTTGCCGAATTTGGCGAAGGCTGGCAGGTCAAATCCGCGTATACCTATACGACCACACGGATCACGGGCGACAATAACGGCAATGAACTGGCCAACACGCCCCGCCACGCCGCCAGCCTGTGGGTGTCGCATGACTTCCGCAAGGGCGCGCTTGAAGGGCTGACCCTTGGCGCGGGTCTGCGTCATATCGGGGGGCGTTGGGCCAGTGATGCCAATGCCGAACGGCTGGATGCCGTGACCTTGCTTGATCTGGGCGCAAGCTACGAATTTGCGTCTGGAATGACGGGTCGGCTAAGCATTTCCAATGTGGCGGACAGGGCCTATATTTCGGCCATAGGGCACAGTTCCAGCTATTTCGGCAACGGGCGCACCTTGCAGGCCAGCCTTTCGCATAAATGGTGACGGCGCGTTCCCTGTCGCGCAGGCGCATGCTGTCGTTGATTGGCCTGGGGCTTTTGGGTGCTGGGCCCGGCCGCACCGCGCAGGCGGGGCAGGGAATGCGCATTGCCGCGATTGATTGGGCGATGGCGGAAACAGCCATCGCCCTTGGTGCTCCGGTTACAGCGCTGGCAGAACTGCGCGCGTTCCGCCGTGCGGCCCCGCAACTGGACACAACCAGCGCAACCGATCTGGGCTTGCGCGGCGCGCCCAATCTGGAAGCGCTCAGCCTGATCGGGGCCGATCTGATCCTGTCGTCAAATTACTACGCCTTCGTTGAACCGCAACTGGCGCGGATTGCGCCAGTGTTCAGCCGGGCCATCTATGTGCCGGGACACGAACCATTCCCGCGCGTCATGACCCTTCTGGACGGGCTGGGCGCGCGTCTGGGTGTTCCTGATCATGCCGCTCACACACGCGCAGGGTACGAGGCCAGCTTTGCCCGGCTTGCCGCGCAGGCACGTCCGTTTGCCCGCCGCGACCTGCTGCTGATCCAGATCGGGGATGCGCGCCATATGCGCGTCTTTGGTCACGACAGCCTGTTTGGGGGGGCGGTCACCGCACTTGGCTTGCGCAATGCGTGGGGGGATGGCACGCGGTTTGCCTTCGCCGCGCCGGTTCCGATCACGCATCTGGCGCGGTTTGCGCAAACTGCGCTGGTCATTGTCGGCGATGTCCCGCATCAGGCCCGCCGCGCCCTGAGCCGTGGCGCGTTATGGAACAGCCTGCCGCAGGTGCGGGCAGGGCGCGTGCATCATCTGCCTGAATTCAGCGCTTTCGGGGCGATCCCTTCGGCGCTGGCATTTGCCACGGCCCTTGTTGCCGCATTGGAGCAGCAGGCATGAAATCAGCTGTTCTGGGCACGGGCTTCGCTGTCGCGGGCGTGTTGTGGCTTCTGGCCGCAGCCCGATTGTTGCCGCCCGCACAGTGGCTGGTCTGGCCCGGCCCGATGCACGCCCTGACGCTGGAGCAGTTGTTGTTTTACTTCAGCATGCTGCCGCGTCTGGCCATGGCGTTGCTGGTCGGGGCCATGCTGGGGCTGGCGGGCGGGCTGATGCAGGCGGTGCTGCGCAACCCGCTGGCCGATCCAACCACGCTGGGCAGCGCATCTGGCGCGCAGCTTGCGATTGTCGCCGTCACACTTTACGCGCCTGCGGTGCTGTCATTCGCGGGGGTGTTTCCCGTCGCATTGACCGGGGCGGGCCTGACAACAGGGCTGGTGCTGGTCCTTGGGGCGCGGCGTGATTTCGCACCTGTCACTGTAACCATTGCAGGCATGCTGGCGGGGCTTCTGGCATCCGCCATCGCCACCGCAATGACGCTTGCACAGGGGCATTACCTGTTGTCGCTGATTATGTGGAATGGCGGCGCGCTGACCCAGATGGACTGGTCGGGCACGCAGCGGATGGTGGTTGCGCTTGCGCTAGGGCTGGTCCTTGCCGCCATGCTGGCGCGTCCGCTGCTGGTGTTGGGGCTTGGCGGGGCATCCGCGCAGGGGCTTGGGCTGCGCGTGGCCCCGCTGCGGGCGGGTGTTTTGTTGCTGGCTGTGGCGTTGTCCGCGCTTGTGTCGGCAGAAGTGGGGTTGGTGGGGTTTGTGGGCCTTGCTGCACCGGCGCTGATCCGCGCGCTGGGGGTGCAGGGGCTGCGCGCACAGCTTTTGGCGGCACCTGTCGCAGGGGCAATGCTGCTGGCACTGGTGGACAGCCTGCTTTTACTGGTCGACACGCTGGGGGGACCGGCCCTGCCTGCGGGCGCGCTGACCGGGTTGATCGGGGGGCCGTTGCTGATCTGGCTGCTGTCGCGGTTGCGCACAACGGTTCCGCCGCGTTCTGAAGGTGCCGCGCATCCGGCGGCGCGCGCGCACGCGCCGCGCCGCATAATTTCGGCGCTGGCGGTCGCGCTGGTTTTGCTGACACTCGCCGCAGTGTTGTTGGGGCGCGGGCCTTATGGCTGGGGATTTGTTCCGCCGGAATTCATCGTGCATTTTGTGCCATTGCGCGCGACGGCGGGTCTGGCCGCGCTGGCGGCGGGGGCATTGCTGGCGTCTGCCGGGGCCTGCCTGCAACGGCTGAGTGCGAACCCCATGGCGGCGCCCGAAGTGCTGGGTGTCACAGGTGGCGCGGCACTGGGATATGCAATTGCGGTTTTCGTGCATGACGGGGCAGGGCCGCTGACACTGGGCATCGGCGCGGGCATCGGCGGGGCGGCCGCGTTGATGCTGCTGGCGGCACTGGCGCTGCGCCATGACATGGCCCCCGTGCGTGTGCTGCTGTCGGGCCTTGCGATCGGGGCTTTTGCGTCGGCGGTACTGGGCGGGATCATGGCATCTGATGACCGGCGGGCATGGCTGATCATGGGCTGGATGGCAGGCAGCGCGGGCCAGACCACACCCGCAGGGGCGATGGGGCTGGCTGTGCTTGCCGTGGCCGTGCTGGCCCTGTTGCTGGTGTGCGCGCGCTGGCTGGATATTCTGCCATTGGGTGCAGCCGTGGCCCGCATGCTGGGCGTGCCGGTGGTTGCCGTGCAACTGGGTCTGATTGTGCTGGCGGGGCTTGCCACAGGGGCCGCGACGCTTATTGTAGGTCCGGTCAGTTTTGTTGGCCTGATGGCCCCGCATCTGGCGCGCAGTCTGGGGCTGGTGCAGGCGCGTCATTTCGTTGCGGGAAGCTGGCTGATCGGGGCCGGGCTGATGACACTTGCGGCGTTCGGGGCGCGCACGGCCAGCTATCCCTATGATCTGCCCATGGGGTTGTTTGCAACGCTGATCGGCGCACCGTGGCTGTTTGTGCATCTGATGCGAAGGACAAGGGGATGAACCTGTTTACGGTAAGCGGCCTGCAATTTGACGTGGGTGCGCGCACAATACTGAAGGGGCTGGACCTGAACATCGCGGCGGGCACGCTGACCGCGCTGGTTGGCCGCAACGGGTGCGGGAAATCCACATTGATCAAGCATCTGTCCGGCCAGATCAGGGCGCAACAGGGTGCTGTGCATTATCGCGGGGCCTGCCTGTCTACATGGCAGGCCCGTGCGCTGGCGCGCGATCTGGCCTATCTGCCCCAGACCACGCCTGCGGCCGAAGGTGTCACGCTGGAAGAACTGGTGGCACTTGGCCGCTACCCATGGCGCGGCGCATTGGGCCGGATGCGTGCCCAGGATCATGATGCAGTGGCACAGGCCATTGCCCGTTGCGGGCTGGAGTCCCTGCGCGAACGTCTGGTCGATACCCTGTCGGGGGGCGAGCGCCAGCGCGCATGGATTGCGATGATGCTGGCGCAGGGGGCGCGCAGCCTGCTGCTGGATGAACCCATCTCGGCGCTGGATGTCGCCCATCAGGTCGAGGTTCTGGGCTTGCTGGCCGATATGTGCCGCAATCACGGATATTCGGTTGTTGTTGTCTTGCATGATGTGAACATGGCCGCACGGTATTGCGACCATGTCGTCGCCCTGAAATCGGGGCAGGTGGCGCTGCAAGGCCCGATTGACACCCTTATGACCCCGGACGCATTGGCGCAGGTCTATGACCTGCCCATGCAGGTGCATCATGGTGCACACCAGCCATTTGCCTTGCCGACACACCGCACCGGAGGACGCCATGTTGCGTGAATTTCTGTCCTATTATCTTCCACACAAGCGGTTGTTCAGTTGGGTATTCGGCGCGGCCATCCTGTCGGGGTTGCTGGAGCTGGCCTTTCCGCTGGCCATTGCCGCATTCATCGACACATTGCTTCCGGCGGGCGATCTGTATCTGATCCTATGGGCGGCGGCAGGGTTGCTGGCGGTTTATCTGCTGAATACGGCCCTGATGGCGGTGGTGATCTATTGGGGTCACAAACTGGGGATCGAGATCGAAACCGACATGCGCGCGCGCGCCTTCGCGCATCTGACCCGCCTGTCATGGGGGTGGTATGACCGCGAACATACCGGCAAGCTGGCCGTGCGCGTCACGCGGGATCTGGAAGAAGTCGGCGAGGTTGCCCATCATGGCCCCGAGGACCTGTTCATCGCTGTCATGACCTTTTTGGGGGCATTCGCGCTGATGGCGCTGCTGCATCCGTTGCTGGCGCTGGTCACAGGTGTCATTGTGCCGCTGACAAGCTGGCTTGTGGTGGTCTATGGCGGGCGCATGACGCGGACATGGCAGGCCATCTATGCCCGTGTTGGCAATTTCAACATGCGTCTGGAAGAAGCACTTGGTGGTATTCGTGTGGTGCAGTCCTTCGGCAACGAGGCCCATGAACGCGGGCTGTTCGCCCGTGACAATCATGCCTATCGCGCAACCAAGCTGAACGCATACCGGATCATGGCGACGTCCAGCGCGATCAATTACATGGGCCTGCGTTTCGTGCAGCTTGTTGTCATGGTTCTGGGTGCGGGGTTCGTGCTGCAAGGCAGTTTGTCGGCAGGCGGGTTCGTGGGGTTTTTGCTGCTGGTCGGGGTCTTCGTGCGCCCGCTGGACAAGATCGCGGCTGTGATCGAAACCTATCCGCGCGGGATTGCCGGGTTCCGGCGGTATCAGGCGCTTTTGGCAACTCAGCCCGATATCTCCGACCCCGCTGATGCCCGTCCCGCGCCCGTGTTTCGCGGGGATATCAGCTTTGATCAGGTCAGCTTCGGGTATGACCCTGCGCGCCCGGTGCTGCGCGATGTAAGCTTTCGCGTAGATGCAGGCCAGACTGTTGCCTTTGTTGGGCCATCGGGGGCGGGCAAAACGACGCTGCTGGCGCTGTTGCCGCGGTTTTACGACCCGCAGGCAGGTCAGATCCGCATCGATGGTCACGCGCTTTCGGGTATGACGCTGACATCCGTGCGGCGCCAGATCGGGCTGGTCAGTCAGGACGTGTTTCTGTTTGGCACAACCTTGCGCGACAATATCGCCTATGGCCGTCTGGGTGCGTCCGAGGATGAGATACTGGACGCCGCCCGCCGCGCGCAGCTTGATGATGTGCTGCACGCCCTGCCCGATGGGCTTGATACCCAGATTGGTGAACGCGGTGTGATGCTGTCGGGCGGGCAGAAGCAACGTGTGGCCATCGCCCGCGCCTTTTTGAAAAACCCGCCGATCCTGATACTGGACGAGGCTACTTCGGCGCTGGACAGTGAAACGGAAGCCCGCGTGCAAAGCGCGCTGGACGATCTGTCAAAGGCGCGCACAACACTTGTTATCGCGCACCGGTTGCGCACCATCCGCAATGCCGACCGGATCATCGTAATGAAGGACGGCCAGATCGCAGAGATGGGCGATCATTCGGGGCTGGTGGCGCAGGGCGGGCTTTATGCGCGCCTTGCCAGTTAAGAGGGGCGCGCTGTGATACTGCGTTTCCGCTTTTCGCTGAAATGCCAGAAACGCATTAAGCTTCTGTTTTGTTGTAATTTCAAACCGGAAAACCCCATCAACTTTTTCTGAAATTGCTTTAATGCGTCATCCTGTTTTGTGACCGAAGGCCGAAACCGGCTTTTGTTTTCGTTCGCACTTGGTTTCCGGTCATGTCTGGACAAAAGTTTCTGATCGTAGATAACTTGCTGAATACTGTGGATTCCAGCGGGGCAGGAACGCCCGTATCTTATTCAGAACGACCGATGGGGAAGGGGTGCCCTTTGCGGCCCTGCCATATTTCCATCAGGTCAGATAGACGGACAGCGCCCGAGGTTTCTTTTGTCGAACGCACTGATCAGAACCAACCGTGACTATCGCCTGCTGCTTTCGGCAAGTTCGGTGTCCAACCTTGGCGATGGGGTCGCGATGGTCGCGCTGCCCTGGCTGGCCACCCTGCTGACCAGGGATCCGCTGTTGATCGCGGCGGTTGCGACGTCTCAGCGTTTGCCCTGGTTGCTGTTTGCTTTGCCGGCGGGGGTCTGGACTGATCGCGCGGATCGTCGACTGCTTATGGTGCGCGCTGATCTGGTGCGCATGATCCTGATGATTTTCATTGTTCTGATGGTTGTGTCGCAGACTGCGTTCCCATTGCAGGAAAGCGCCGGGCCAACCGCCATCCTGTCGCTGATTTTGATTGCCTTTCTGTTCGGTTCTGCCGAAGTGGTGCGCGACAATGCCGCGCAGACGGTTCTGCCGTCGATAGTCGCGCATGCTGATCTGGAACGCGCCAATGGCCAGATGTGGAGCGCTGAAAAAATTACCGGGCATTTCATCGGGCCACCCTTGGCGGGGGTTCTGATCGCATCATCGGTGGTGCTGCCATTCGGAATTGACGCGGCGATCTATGCGCTATCGGCTGTGTTGATCTGGATGATCGTGCTGCCGCCGCGCAAAGCCAAGGTTACAATACGCTTTTGGGGCGCGCTGCGCGAGGGGCTGGGCTGGATGCGGCGCAATCCGGTCATCCTGCGGCTTGCGATCATGCTGGGCGTGATCAATGCAGTGTTTATCGGCGGGATGACGATCCTGGTGCTTTATGCGCAAGAGGTTCTGGGCCTGTCCGCAACCGGGTATGGCCTGCTGCTGACGGTCGGTGCGATCGGCGGCATTGCCGGAGGGCTTTGTGCACCGGTTGTCGCCGCCCGGTTGGGCATGCGCCGCAGCCTTTTGGTGGCATTGGGCGGTTTTGTCATCGTCAACCTGATGATCGGGTTTTTCGGGTCGACGGTGGTGGTTGCAGCTGCGCTGTTTGTCGAAGCGGCAGCAGGCATGCTGTGGAATGTCGTCACGGTCAGCTATCGTCAACGGCTGATACCCGACGATCTGCTGGGTCGGGTGAATTCGGTCTACAGGTTCTTTGGCTGGGGGGCGATGCCATTTGGCGCAATCGGGGCTGGGGCACTGGTTACAGTGCTGACACCCGTTCTGGGGCGGACCGAGGCGCTGCACACGCCCTATCTTTTCGCGGCCGCCGTCTGTGGACTGCTTACGATCTTTGCGATTGTCCGCCTTCGCTTCTAGAGTATGTTGCTCAAGAGTGGGAACCGGTTTTGAGCTTCTCGAACATGCGAAATCAATAAGTTAGAGCATGTCTCGTGAATGCGAATGAACGTGATATGCCCTAGCGAATGCGCGGCGGCTGAAGCCTGCCGGGGGCGGGGCCCCAATGTCGGGAAAAACTGTCGGGTGACAGTGAAGAACACGAATTCTGTCATTCGTTGCCATCGGACATCTATGATCCACCTGAATCACGACAAAGCCGCTTCAGTTGGCGAACGGGGCGTGTCAGCGCGGGCAACCCCGGCTGCGACACGCCGGCCTTCTTCGCGTTCAAACAACAGATAGTAGAACACAGGCACCGCAATCAGCGTCAGAACCGACGCGAAGGCCAGCCCCGCCATGATCGTGACAGACATAGACACGAAGAACGCATCCCACAGAAGCGGTGCCATCCCCAGAATTGTCGTGGCCGCCGCCAGAACCACCGGTCGCAGCCGCGAGACGCAGGCGGTAACGATCGCGTCGCGCAGCGCGATGCCTTCGGCGCGCACAAGATCAATTTCCTCGACCAGCACAATGCCGTTCTTGATCAGCATTCCCGACAGACTCAGAAGTCCGAGAAGCGCTGTGAAGCTGAAGGGAATGCCGGTCAACAGCAAGCCCACCACCACCCCGTTCACCGACATCGGCACCAGAAGCCAGATGATCAGCGGCTGACGCAGCGCCGAGAACAGAAACACCGAAATCAGCACCATCACGATCAGGCTGAACGGCAGTTGGCGGGCCAGACTGGATGTTGCTTTGGCCGAGTTTTCCAGCTCTCCGCCCCATTCCATTCTATACCCGATGGGCAGGGGCATCGCCTCGACCGCACCGCGGATTTCGGCCTGTACCGCGGCGGCGTTCTGGCCCTGCGCGACATCGGCACCCAGCGTCAGCGTCAGTTCCCGATTGCGCCGGTGCAGCAGGGTGTTCTGTGGTTCAAACACCAGCCCGTCAATGACCTGTTCGATGGGCATGAAGGAACTGGTGCTGGAGGAATAGACAACCTGATCCATAAGCCCAAGCCCGCTTGAGCGTGGTTGCCGCACGATGATGGGGATCAGGCGTTCATCTTCGCGGTAGACGCCACCGGTGGTGCCATCGGTGGCAAACAGAAGCGCATCTGAAATGTCATCGCGGGTGATGCCTGCGGCCTGCGCGCGGTCACTTGCGTAAAGCGGCTTGAGAACCAGTTCCTGTTCGCGCCAGTTATTGCGGACTTCATGCAAATGCGGCGAGGCCTGCTGCATCAGCGCCGCCGCTGTCACGCCCAGTTCGCGCAATACCTGCGGATCACTGCCCGACAGTCGCAGCTGGATCGGGTCGCCCCCGCCGGGACCAAACGCCAGCCGCGTGCTGCGAAATTCGCCCTCTGGCAGGGTGGCGCGTGCAAAGGCGTCCAGTTCTGCCTTCAGCGCAGGAATTTCATCCAGCCGGTGGGTTCGGATGATCAGATGCCCATAGCTTGGATTTGCTTTCTCGGCCGAATAGGTCAGCATGAAGCGCGCGGCACCGTCGCCTGCAAACGCGGTCACGGATACCACCTCGTCGCGCGAGGCCAGCCACGATTCTACCTTCGCCAGATGTTCGGATGTGGTATGGATCGCGTTGCCCTGCGGCAGTTTGTAATGAACAAAAAACAACGGTGTGTTGGAATCCGGGAAAAATTGCTGTTTGACCTGTCCGAAACCAATATAGCACACTGCTGTCACCGCCAGAAGCGCACCAACCACCAGCCAGCGCGCCTTGATTGCAGCATGCACTACGCTGCCGTAGATCTTGAACACGCGGCCATCATATGCGCCGACGTCGCCTGCGGTGCCTTGCTTGAACAGGTAATGCGCAAGCAGTGGTGTGGCCGTGACGGCCAGCACCCATGACAGCAGAAGCGATATCGCGATCACCGCAAACAGCGAGAACATGAACTCGCCTGTCGCGTCCGGGCTAAGGCCAATGCCCGCAAATGCCATGATGCCGATAACAGTCGCCCCCAGCAGCGGGATCTGGGTTTTGCCCGCCGCCTCATCCGCCGCCTCGCGTGATGACTTGCCGCGTCGCATGGCAATCTGCATGCCCTCGGCCACGACGATGGCATTGTCGACAAGCATCCCCATGGCGATGATCAGTGCGCCCAGCGAAATGCGCTCCATCTCGATTGAAAAAATGCCCATGAAGAACAGCGTGCCAATCACCGTCAGCAACAAAGTGCTGCCCACAACGACCGCTGCGCGCCAGCCCATGAACAGTGCCAGCACCACGACCACAATCGATACCGACATGAGCAGATTTAGCAAAAAAGCGTTTGAGGCGTCTTCGACCACCACATGCTGTTGATAAATCGGGTGCAGGTTCACCCCATAGGGAATGTCCGCTTGCAGTTGCGCCAGCCGGATATCGACGCGCTTGCCCACATCCACGATATTGTCCGACGCCACACCGGCAATTCCCAGCGTGAATGCATCCTGCCCGTCATGGCGCACAATCAGGGACGGGTGGTCCTTTTCGCCGCGATAAACATGGGCCATGTCAAACAGGTTCAGCACCTGTCCGCCCACGCCCACCGATAACCCGGCAATGGCCGACACACTGTCAGACCCGTCGGGCGACTGGATCAGCGTACGCGTGGGGCCGATATCCGCCGCCCCCGCATCCAGCACCGAGTTTGCATTGGCAATCGCACCGGCAATGGCCTGCGGTGCTACCCCCTGATTGACCGCCCGCGCCATGTCCGGTTCCACATAGATCGCCTCGGCGGGCAGTCCGGCGACATCGACATCGGCCACCCCGTCAACGGCCAGCAATTCGCGGCGCAGGAACGTGGCAAGCTGGTGCTTTTCAGCGGCACTCAGACCTTCGGCTGTTACGGCATAATAAAGACCGAACACATCGCCAAAAGTGTCATTCACCAACGGTGTGCTGACCCCTTGCGGCAGGTTACGGGCCGCATCGCTGATCCGGTTGCGCAGTTTGACCCATACCGCAGGCAGCGCGCTTCCATCATAGCTGTCTTTGATCTCGACCTCTATCAGGGACAGGCCGGGCCGGTTGACAGAGGTGATGATGTCCACTTCAGCCATTTTCTGGATGGCGGATTCCAGCGGTTCGGACACTTCGCGCGCCACCTGATCGGCGGATGAGCCGGGGTATTGCGTCATGATGACGGCCGTTTTGATGGTGAAGGCAGGGTCTTCCAGCCGCCCAAGCGAATTGAACCCCCAAAGCCCCCCCAGCAAACAGCCCAGAATCAGGATCCACGTCAGCAGGGCCTTGTCGATCGACGCGCGCGCAATGTTCATCGTCCTGCCCCTTAGTTGCCAAAGCCGGAAAAGCGACGAACCCGTTGTCCGTCTTGCAGCTGTGGCAGGCCCGCCTCCACGATCTCAAGGCCATCCTCCAGCCCGTCAGTGACAATGACCCGCCCGTCATCGGCGGGTTGCACTGTGACAGGCATTCGGCGGACCGGACCGGTTCCGTCCGCGTCCGCTTCAAAAACAAGCACATAGGTTGTGCCATCCGGGTTGATGCCCACTGCCGATGCGGGCAGCAGCACGCCTTGCAGCCCGTCCTGCACCCGTGCGGTTACCGTCGCCGAGGAGCCGGGCAGAACACTCAGCCCGTCGGTGGATTGCAGCGCCAGAGAGAGCCTGAACGTCTGACCAATGGCTGATGCCTCGGCGTCGAATTCACTGATGGCCAGCGGGTAGGGGGTGCTGTTGCCGGGAAATTCTGCGAAGAACTCGATGGCGTCACGGTCGTCCGGGCGGCGGAACAGCACTTCCGGCACGTTAATCTCGATGCGCAACTCTGACATGTCATGCAGGCGAACGACGGGGGTGCCTGCGGAAATGGTGCTGAAATTTGCGACGCGGCGGCTGGCGACCAGCGAATCGAAAGGCGCCAGCAGGGTTGCGTGACGCAGGCGGGTTTCGGCATCACGCACCGAAAGTGCGGCCAGTTGTGCCTGTGTTTCTGCATTTTCCAGCGACACCTCGCTGGCGGCGCTTCCACTTAGCCGTCGCAGACGCGCCGCTGCGCGGTCGGCCTCGTCCTGTTGCAGGCGGGCCTGTTGCAGTTGCAGATCAAAGGTTTCCACGTCCAGCCGCGCGATCATGTCGCCCTTTGCCAGTGTCTGCCCTTCGGTTACTGGAAATTCCATGATCTGACCGCCCACCTGAAACGCCAGATCAACGGTCTGACGTGCCACGACCTGACCAAAGAATTGCCGTGTCATCCACGGCTCTTGTGCGGTCACGGTTGTCACCTTGACAGGCCGCAGTGTTTCCTGCGCGGCCAGCGGCATGGCGCTGACGCCCATCAGGGTGGTGGCCAGAACAAAGACAACAGAAAATCGGGACATCGGACCCTCCGTTGGGGGAACTTTGAAAAAGCAGATCACAAGAAGAACCGTTTAACGCAAAATGTCTGATTGTCGCGTCGTTATCGCGGTGCGCCTGATCCCAGGGCGACACGTCTGCATCTCCCGGCACCCGGACAGGTATTTCTGCGACATGCGGTGTTCCGATTCAGTTGACGGTTTGCGTTCGATGGCTTATTTATACAAAACTGTATAAAAAGGTCAAGACATGTCTAACGCTTTCGCCACCAGCGCCGCGCCAGTCAAGTTACCGCGCAAGATTGCAGAAGGCGCGCTGCGAGTGTTCGCAGAGCGCGGGTCCGACAAGGTGTCCGTCAGCGACCTTGCGCAGGCGTCGGGGGTGACGCGCGCGACAATTTACAACAATTGCCCCGATCCGGCGCGGATATTTAACCTCGTCGCACAACAACTGGTTACCGAATTACGGGACTCCATTGCTGCGGCGGCAGTGGACGAAACAGACCCGGCCGTTCAGTTGGCCATAGGCATGGGGCATTTCCTGCGCCGTGCGCATGAAGACCCGGTTTGGGGGGCCTTCATCCTGCGCTTTGCGCTGACGACCGATACCCTGCGGTCGATATTGCTGGGCCATCCCGCAACAATCGTCCAGAAAGGCATAGCCGACGGGCGCTTCTCAATTCGGTCCGATCAGATCCCGGCGGTTCTTGCGATGATCGGGGGTGCGGTTCTTGGGCAGATCTCGCTGATCCAGGATGGTCATGCGCCATGGCGCAAAGCCGCAGCCGATCTGGCGGAACTGTTCCTGCGCGCCTTGGGGATTGACCAGCAAGAGGCGCGCGAGATCGCTCAATATGATCTGCTGGAACTTGCGCCCTAAAGCGTTTCGGTTTCTCGTTGAATCGCCAGAAACGCTTTAGTCTTCTGTTTTGTCGCAATTTCGAACCGAAAAAGCCCATCACCTTTTTCTGAAACTGCCCTGAATGTTTCCTTCGAGAGGGTGTCCGGCGCGAATAGCCGGGTTCGGCCATTGATGCGAGAACATGGTCCTGACCGGTGACGCCCGTCAGGTCATTTCGGCGACCAACCGAAGCGCCGTATTCGGTGGGGGCCGGGAAATGTGGGGCGTAAGCTGGCACTGCTCAGGTATGACGGGGCGTGTACAGTTCCAGAGCCGCAGCATGCAGGGATGACCAGTGCGCGCCGGCAAGCTTTCGTACCGTTTTATGCCAATCCCTATCAGGCATTACAGGTGCCGTCAGTTCAGTATGCGGCCAGTCTGTCCCGAAAAGACAATACTCCGGGGCCGCATCAAGCAACGCTGCCGCGATATCCAGGGCAGTGGCGTATTGCGGCGGTTTTGCCACGATACGGTCGGGGGCCGAAATCTTTGCATACACGTTCCGCGCCGCGACCTGCGCCACCAGACCCGCAACCGCGTCAACGCCGCTGCCGGGTGGCGGAAAACCCATATGATCAATGACAACAGGGGGGACACCGGGTGTCGCAAGAAGTGCTTCAAGATCGGTGCGCGTGCAATCGATCTGCAACTGCAAATGCCATCCATGGTCGCGCATCCATGGCCACCACTTTTGCGTCGCGGCGAATGGCAGGCCACCCGCGTTGATCAGGTTACAGCGTATCCCACATATGCCTGCGGCCCGCAGCGCCCCGAGATCCGCAATGCTGCTGTCGGGATCGGGCACAGCCACGCCAACGCAACGGCCTTCGCTGTGGGCGAGTGCGTCAAGCAGACAGCTGTTGTCACTGCCGTAAACACTGGGCTGCACAATTACGGCGCGGGCGCTTCCGATAGAATCGAGATGGGCGAAAAGCGCTTGTAGCGTTGCCACGGGTGGCGTGTACCCTCGTGTCGGCGACAACGGGAAGCGGTCATGATCGCCAATAACATGAACATGGCAGTCCCAGGTCGCAGTATCAGTCATCTGGGTGATCCGGGGAAGTCGCAGTCAGAAAGTCGAAATCGCAGCCTTGTCCGGCTTGCTGCACGGCCATTGCAAAAAGCCGGGCGTATCCGCGCTTGGGCAGGGCTGGCGCTGTCCAGTCTGCACGCCGCCGCGCCAGTTCGTCATTATCGACCAGCAAATCAAGGGTGCCTGCGCCGACGTCCAGACGAATGTGATCACCGTTACAGACCAGCGCAAGTGGTCCACCTACGGCCGCTTCGGGTGCCGCGTGCAGGACGACGGCGCCATAGGCGGTGCCCGACATTCGGGCATCAGATATCCGCACCATATCGCGGACCCCCTGACGCGCCAGCTTGCGTGGGATCGGAATAGCCCCCGCCTCTGGCATGCCGGGGGCACCGACGGGGCCGACATTGCGCAGCACAAGTACATGGTCCGGTGTCACGTCAAGATCGGGGTCGTCAATCCGCGCGGCAAGGTCCATCAGCCCGTCGAAAACCAGCGCCGGCCCTTCATGCTGCCGCAATCCCGGCGTCATGGCGGCATGTTTGATTACGGCACCGTCAGGAACAAGGCTGCCGCGCAATACCGCGATTGCGCTTCCATCAACCACCGGGCGGGTTATGTCGCGGATCACCTCCCGGTCGCGCCAGACAGGCCAGTCGTCCAGGACCGCCGCCCATGATTGACCGTCCGCAGCGGTCGCGGAGGAATCGAACAGCGCTGCACCAGCAAGTTCACGCAGAAGCGCGGGCAGGCCGCCTGCCGTGTGGAAATCCTGCATATACACGCGGCCTACAGGCTTGAGGTCACACAGAATTGGTGTGTCGCGGCCTGTCGAGTCGAGCATGTTCAGGTCAAGGTGCAGCCCTGCACGCCCGGCGATTGCGGCAAGATGGATCGCCGCATTGGTCGATCCGCCAAGCGCCTGCAAAACAACACAGGCATTGCGTATGCTTGCCTGTGTCATCAATTGCGACGGCAAAGGGGCGCCTGTTCGCGCCATCTCGACTGCGCGTTTGCCCGAGGCTTCGGCATGGCGCAGGCGTTCGGAATGCACGGCCGGGATCGTCGCCCCGCCGGGCAACATGAAGCCCAGCGTCTCTGCAAGGCAGGCCATGGTACTGGCCGTGCCCATCACCATGCAGGTTCCATGCGATGCCATGAGTTGTGATTGCGCCGCGCGCAAAGTGTCTGTGTCTATCGTCTCGGCGCGGTATTCGCCCCAAAGGCGGCGGCAGTCAGTGCAGGCGCCCAGTCGCGTGCCTTCATGGCTGCCGGTCAGCATCGGGCCCACAGCGACCGACAAGGTCGGCACGTCCGCACTTATGGCCCCCATAAGCTGCGCGGGGATTGTCTTGTCACAGCCACCGATCAGAACCGCGGCATCGAGCGGCAGCGCCCTGAGCATTTCCTCGGTGTCCATCGACATCAGATTGCGCAGATACATCGACGTCGGATGCGCAAAGCTTTCATGCAAAGAAATTGTCGGGAAAACCATCGGCAGCCCCCCTGCCATCGTTACCCCGCGCGAGATTGCTTCGACAAGCTGTGGCGCGGTGGCATGGCACGGGTTGAAGTCCGATCCTGTATCGCAGATTGCGATGATGGGGCGGTCCAGTGCATCAGGTCCGTATCCGCGTGACGTAAGAAAGGCTGTGCGCAAAAACTGCGCAAAACCCGCATCACCATAGGCCGTCAGACGACCTGCAAGACCTTTTCTTTCATGATCGCTCACGTTGAAACGGCTTTCTGCGACAGGGTTGCGTATAATGCCTGCGCTGCGTCCGGTTGCATGGCGACAAGCGGGGGGCGCACGCGTGCCCAGTCAGGGGTGTTGTATTGCAGCGCCAGGGTTGCCTTTATGCCCGGAATCAGTGGCCCCGCAGTGACGGCCAGCCGCAGGCGTGTTGCTTCCTGCTGTAGTGCGGTGGCATCATGTCCTGCGTGCAACGCGTTGATCAGGGCCGCAATGCCGCCTGCGTTGATGTTGGCCGTGGCCGAGATGCAGCCCGCCGCACCAAGGGGCATTGCCATTGACAGATGCGCTTCGTTGGCGGGGAATACACCGAAGCCGTCAAAGCTTTCGATCACGGCACGGGTATTGGACCAGTCACCGGAGCTGTCTTTGAGGCCAACAATGATTTCCGGAAAGCTGCGCCGCAGCCGGTCGATCAGGTCAAGCGACCAGCCGACACCGGCCATCTGTGGAATGTGATACAGGTAAATTCGTAACGCCGGATCATCAACCCCGTCAATCACCTGCGCCACATAGTTGAAAAGGCCATCATCGGACACGCCTTTGTAAAAGAATGGCGGCAGCAGCAGCACCCCGGCGCACCCCATCGTGGTTGCATGCCGACTTAGCACAATGGCGTCGTCTGTAGCACAGGCCCCTGTGCCAGGCAGAAGTTTTTCCGCATCGATCCCGCCGTTCAGCAATGCATCAAGCACGGCGCGCCTTTCCTGCATGGTCATGCTGTTCGCTTCGCTGGTGGTGCCAAGCGGTGCAAGGCCGCTGGCGCCGTCAGCGATAAGGTTGCGTGCATGGGAAAGCAGGGCGGCAGTGTCGACGCGTCCATCCGAACCGAATGGGGTCGCCACTGGTGGCCAAAGACCAGTACGGTGCATGATTGTTGCGCTCCTTCTTTTTCTGCGGCCCGGCATCTTTGATGCCCGTCTTTGGCACCTGTGCGACACAGCCGGCAGCAGGTGCCTGGAAAGCATCGCCAGCCTTCTGGTGGCGACCCTGCCACAATGTAGCGTGCATCATAAGTTGTCAACAATTCTGATGATTGCAATGTGATATTTATTGAAATATTGGTATTATATGATGAAGTGTAGCAGGAATTGTCGCCAATGCGAGTTTTAAGAATCGGAATTATCGGCGCGGGTTGGGCAGCAGAGCACCACTTGCGGGCCTATGCATCACTGGGCAGGAGGGTTGCCGTCGTGGCGCTTGCGGACCCGGATGCCAGTGTGCGGACGGCACGGGCAGCGGATTGGGGGGTTGGTCGGACCTATGACAGCGCCGCAGCCTTGCTCGCGGCATCCGATTTGCAGCTTGACGCGATCGATGTCGCTTGCCCGCGAGAGCACCATGCCGACGCGGTGCAGCGTGCAGTCGCCGCAGGCCTTGCGGTTTTTTGTCAGAAACCGCTGGCACCGACATGGAACGAGGCGCGGTCGTTGGTTGACGGGTTGCCCGCTGGCGCACGTCTGATGGTGCATGAGAACTGGCGCTATCGGCCGCACTACAGGCTTATGTGTGACTGGATCGCTGCTGGACGGATCGGACAGCTGCGTGAAGTAACGGTACGGGTTTGCACCTCAGGGCTTTTGCCGGATGCAGGCGGGTGCCTGCCGGCGCTGCAAAGGCAACCGATGCTGGCGGGTCTGGACCGTATGCTGTTGATGGAGGTAATGATTCACCACATTGACGCGCTGCGCATGCTGGTTGGGGATATGACATTGCTGGGCGCGGTCACAGGATCTGACACCGACTGCCTGCGCGGAGAAGATCGGGCGAGTCTGCTGTTCAATGCGTCCGGGGCTGCCGTTTCCCTTATCGGCGACTTCAGGGCGCATGGCGCACCCGGTGCATTGTCTGATGCTGTGACGCTGCAAGGCACTGATGGCGTAATTTCGCTTGCGCAGGACAGGCTGAGTTTAAGTGCGGGGACAGAGGTGCTGGAAGATGTCGCGCTGGATCTTGCTGCGGATTATGCCGCATCCTACAGGGACGCGATTGCGTTTTTTCTGGATGCGGTAGAAGCAGAAGATGCAGCCCCCTTCGCGGCGCAGGTCGAAGATAACCTCAGGACGCTTGCTCTGGTTGAGCAGGCTTACGCAAGCCACGCGCCTCGGTTTCCTCTCGTTCGAGGCGGTTGAGGTAATGCTGCTTGCTGGGCCGAAGGTGCTGGACACACAGTTCCGACAATGCCCATGAATCTGTCCCGGCCAGAAGGCCGATCATTGAATGATGCTCGGCGCGGGCTTCTGTCAGCCGGGCGAAGTTGCCCATGTCGGCCGCGCGTATAACATAGGTCATATCCATCGCGCGCTTCAGCATATCGACCAGATACGGATTGCCGCACAGGCCGAAAAAGCCCACATGAAAGGCATCGTTGGTGGCGTGGATGTCGGGCAGGCTGCGGCTGTCAATGGCGGCTTCGTAATCGGCTTGCAGTGCCCGGACCGCTGCAATGTCGCGCGCGCTGACCGGCAGCGTGATTTTCAGTGCGGCCTGCCGGGTCAGCATCTCGCGAACTTCATAGAGCTGGCGCACTTGCTCGGCGGTGTAGCCGCGCACATGGGCACCTTTGTGCCGCTCTCGCGTGACGATACCAACGCGTTCAAGGATCATCAGCGCGGACCGGACATGATGGCGCGACGCGCCTTTCTCGCGCGCGATGGCCTCTTCGCGCAGTCGTTCTCCGGGGCCGAAGCGTCCGAAGATGATGTCTTCCTCTATGGCGCGCGCGACTGCGATTTCTTCATTGTCCTGATCAGTGGTCATTTGCTGCCCTTTCGATCATGCCTTCTATCCGCCATCCGGCACCCTAATCAAGCCGACAGCCCCGCAAAGATGAACCTTGCGCTGGCCCGGACGTTGCGTCATCCGGGCCATGGTTGATCAGAAATCGATGCGGATCAAGCTGACACCCTGACGCGGCAGTGTCACGGGGACAGACGACAGACCATCTTCGGGCTGCAAACTGCGGTTGTACAGGCAGGGAAGTGCCGCAGCTTTGTGCAGGTCAGCGACTTGTGCGGGGGTGGGGTTCTGGGGGCTGCCCATGGACTGCCATTTCCCGAACGCATTGCCGTGGTTCGCGTCCATCCGGTATTCGCGCAGTCGTAAATTGCCGTCTGGCAGGTTGGCAATCTCGACATGTATTTCGGCACTGTGCTCTGGTTTTACAACATTGTCGTCATGGTAGTTCCATATCAGAACGGACACGCCCTTTTCATCGCGGGTCGCTACACAATTTATGTCCGGCGCGCGGCGGATGCCCTGTTCAAGGATCTGCTGCAAAGGGAGCGCTGCATCGCTTTTCGTGGCGATCCAGTCGCCGTCAAGTTTGCCCAGCATGCGAAAGGCATTGAGCACCGGTTTGCCAACGCCGTTTGTCGCCAGATCACGGAAGCCGTCGAACCACGGTTGATCGTCGAACATGAATGCCCAGGTCACGGCGCCTTCGATGTGGATGCCAGCTTCGCGCGACAGCTCATAGGTGCGGATCATGTTTTCGATCACATACACGCCGTACAGTGGTCCGTTGCGATAGGCGTTTTGCGGGTGGACGCGGGCCGAACAGGCGGCGCAGCCTTCGGGGTCAGATTCACCTATAATTGCAGGCAGGGACTTCAGGCTGGGATATTCGGCAATGATTTCAAGATTTGCCTTGATGTCCAGCAAGTGTTTTGCCAGCCCCATGCGAACTTCGCCGTCTTTCAGCTTGGGTTGGCCCTTGGCGTGGAATGCGATGAAGTCAATGGGCATGCCCGTCGCCACAACATGATCAAGAACACCACGAAGAAAGGCTTCTGCCTTCGGGTTCTGCCATGCGCCGCAGGTGTGAGGACCGCCAACGCGGGCTTCGGGCAGCACGTCCTTGATTGCGGTGACCGTCGTTTCAAACACGGCGCAGAACTCCGGGATGGTTCCTTTCCAGTAGTGCCCGTCAGGTTCGTTCCAGCATTCCCATGGCCAGGTGACGACGGTATCCCGGCCATAACGATCAACAAGATGTTCGGCCCAGGCCTTGATCAGGTTGCGCCATTTACCAAGATCGTTGGGCGGAGAGGCCCAGCCGGTCATGATTGTTGAATAGGTATCTTCCAGTGACCAGGCGTGCCGGTAAGGGCCGGTGTCGTCAGACAGCGCCTGCGGGGTAAAGCCCACCTGAACAAATGGCGTTGTGCCCGACTCGACATAGGCATCGAAAATCCGGTCCATGATTGTCCAGTCATAGACCGGTGTGCCGTCAGCCTTCTCTGTATAGGCGTTGGTCGAACCCCATTTGAGAGAGGCTTCGCCGTCGCCGCTGGTCAGCAGGTTATGCGTGCGGATATGCGGTGACGTGCGCGCGGCGACCGAGAGATCCCGCAGCAGTGCCTGCCCATCATCGGTATAGGTGTAGTTCGGTTCGTCATAGCCGAACCAGTTCCACATCGGGTGGTAGGGGCCGGTCTTCCGGCCCGCATCCACTTGCATAGTTACCTTTTCCTGTGCGGGCATTCGCTTTCCTTTTTGCAGTTTGGGCGCCGAAGCTCTCGGCGCTGTCGCCGGGCACCTTGGATAGCCCGGCAAGTTGGTCCACAGCCTACGATTATCCGCCATATTGTCAACAATTAGATGAATTGGAGTTTCGCATTAATTTTTTTAATCTTTAAAAACAGTAGTTTGCAATTAAACGGAAAAAAATAGTTTGCCTGATAAGATATAATTGTCAATGATATGGCGACGAAGGCGGGATTCGCTGCTTTCGTCAGCAGGTTGGATTCGGATCGTTCGGCAAGGGCCGGTGACGAACCAGAGGGAGGACACATGAAACTTCTCAGGTATATTTATACGACGATAGGGGTGGTCGGCCTGGCTGCGCCAGCTCTCGCACAGGAGTTCATTTCGGGGTTGCCCCGGAACGAGACGCTTATCATTCAGGGACCGGAAGCGCAGAATGCCGACTGGTTCAACCTCTGGGCGCCGGGTGGCGGTGCGCAGGCGAACGGCAATCAGCAGCTTTCGGCCGACACGCTTTGGTTCATCAACCCCGAGGGTTCGGGTGAAGACGCCTGGCAGAACGCCCTGGCCGCCGCGCCGCCAGAGTATAATGATGACTTCACAACAATGACCGTTTCGCTGAAGGATGGCATTTACTGGAGTGACGGCCAGCCGTTCACAGCGGAAGATGTCGTGTATACCGTTGAAACCATGATCGAACATCCTGGTATGAACTGGTCTGCGCGACTTTCGGTAAGTGTCGACACTGTCGAGGCGATTGATGATCACACTGTGGTCTTCAACCTTAAATCACCAAACTCGCGGTTTCACACGTTGTTCACCGTGCGCTGGAACGCTGCCTGGATTATGCCCAAGCATATTTTCAGCGAGTATGATGATCCCCTGACCGCGTCTTTCAATCCGCCGGTGTCGCTTTCGGCCTATGTGCTTGAGAACTATGATTCAAACGGCCAATGGGCGATCTGGCGTCTGCGTGATGACTGGGAACGGACATCAATTGGCATGACCCTCGATTCGGCCCCCGAAGTGACGTATGTGGTCTATCGCACTGCCGGAAACCCGGATGCACGGGTAATCGAGCAGTTGAACAACAACCTTGATGTCATCAACGATATTGCCCCGGAAGGTATGTTTACGATTGCGCGCGAAGCCGCTGACACGACTGCACAATGGCTTCCCGGCTTTCCGTTCGCGCATCCGGACCCGACGCTTCCATCGGTGCTGTTTAACAATCAGCTCGATAAGCTCTCTGATCCACGGGTTCGCTGGGCGCTTGCGCTTATGATCGATATCCGTTCGGTTTCTATGGGGTCTTATCGTGGCGCAGCCAATATTGCGGCGCTTTCGGTTCCGCCCACGGGTACAGCGATTCCCACCTATTACGAGCCGATGCAGGAGTGGCTGACAAATTTTGAACTCGATACCGGGGAAAGCACGATCCAGCCCTACAATCCCGATATTGCCGAGCAGATAGCCGAACTTGTAACACCTCAATGGGGTGACTCGATTCCCCCGGATCCCGATCTGCGGCGCGAAATGTTCGGTTTCGGGTGGTGGAATCAGGATGTGGACGCCGCAGCAGAATTGCTGCGCGCGGCAGGGTTCACCCAATCCGGCAACAGTTGGCTGACACCAGAAGGGGAGCCGTTTACCCTGACCTTGCAGGTTGAAGGCGACAATATCCCGACGCTGGCCCGTGCAGGTAACATCATTGCGCAACAATGGAGCATGAATGGTGTGCCAACCAACATCAACGTAGCAGGGCCAACACATTCGCAGCGTCTGGACGTCGGTGACTACGAGGCGGCAATTTTCTGGACTGTTGAAACCTGGGGCGGGCATCCCGACCTGAGTTTCTTTCTGGAGAGTTTTCACTCGGACTTCATCGTTCCGTTGGGTGAAAGCCAGCCGCCCCGCAATCTTCAGCGTTGGGAAAATGCGCAGCTTGACGACATAATCGAACGCAACCGCGTGCTGGCGTTCGACAGTCCGGAAGTGGCCGAACTGGGGGTCGAATACCTTAAACTGGCCGTCGAAGAGATGCCGTTCATTCCCCTGATGGCTTACAACAAGTTCGCCCCTTTCGATACGACCTATTGGACAGGTTATCCCAGTATCGAAAACCCTTACGCGGCTTCTGGTCCGTTCTGGTCCAACATCCGCTATATGGTGACCGCGCTTGAACGGACAGGCGCAGAATAGGCCCGGTCAACCGTGCCCTGACAAAGGGGGCGGCGGCGATCGCCGCCCCCAGATTATCCTTCCCGACCGGGGTTATGATCCCGTCCCGCTTGCCACCCGCAAATCCCGGGTTTTCCTGAACCATAGTCCAGATTCGAGCAGACCATGAACACGCTGACCGCCTATATCCTCAAGCGGCTTGGCCAGTTCGTTTTCGTCATCTTTACTGGCGTCACACTGGCCTTTTTCATCACCAACCTGTCGCCCGTCGACCCGGTTGAGCAATCCCTGACACAGCTTACCAGCTTTGGTGCCAGTGATCCGCGCGCCGTCCAGATGATGCGTGACTCCCTTGCAGAACTTTATGGCCTTCAGGGGAACCTGTTCGAGCAGTACATAAACTTCTGGAGCAGGGTGATCCGTGCCGATTTCGGGCCATCGCTATCGGCCTTTCCAACGCCGGTGTCGACGTTGATTCTGAACGCCGCGCCCTGGACGGTCGGTCTGTTGTTGTTGTCGATCCTTATCACCTTTGTGCTGGGTAACACCATTGGGGCGCTGGCGGGCTATTTCCGGAAGTCACGCATGCTGCGCGTGCTTGGCCTGGGCATTATGACAATCAACCCCGTTCCCCACTACTTTATCGGCCTGATCCTGCTAATCATGCTGGGGTATGTTTTTCCACTGTTCCCGATCTCGGGTGGTGCCCAGATGAACATTCCCACAGGCTTCAACTGGGCGTTCATCTCCTCTGTCCTCTATCATGGTTTCTTGCCTGCCTTAAGTCTGGTTCTCGCCGGGCTGGGCGGGTGGTTCATCGGCATGCGCAGTCTGGTGTCGAATATTGTGACGGACGATCATGTCATCTACGCCGAACTGGGTGGCGTGCCGGGGCGGAAAATTTTCAGCCAGTATGTCGCGCGAAATGCGATGCTGCCCCAGTTCACCGGGCTGGCAATGCAGATCGGGCAGATTTTTGGTGGCACAGTGATTGTCGAATTTCTGTTCAACTATCCGGGCATGGGGCGTCTTCTGATCCAGGGTATCTATCGTGGCGATTACAGCCTTGTGCTTGGTGTCACGACAATCTCGATTATTGCCGTGGCAGTGTCCGTGCTTCTGATTGACCTGCTCTATCCGCTCATCGATCCACGCGTAAAACTGGAGTAATAAACTTGTTCACCGTCATCGGCAGTCTTCTTCGCCATAACGTCGAGTTCCTTGCAGGGTTTACGCTGACAGTGCTTATGCTGATCTTCGCCGCGCTGCATTTCTGGACACCTTATCCTGGCTTCAGCCTGTATCTGTTGCCGCCCGATATGCCGCCTTCCGGGCAATACTGGTTCGGCACGGATTCGCGCGGTCAGGACGTGCTTTGGGTGCTGTCAGAGGCGTTATGGAACACACTTATGTTCGGCCTTGTTGTCACAATACTCAGCCGTCTGATCGCAATCTCGGTCGGCATGGTTTCGGGTTATCTCGGGGGGCGGGCGGACCGTATCCTGATGTCTGTCAACGACACGTTTATTGCGTTGCCCAACATTCCGATTCTGCTTCTGGTCTATTTTGTGCTGCGCGAAAATATGACCTGGCAGATGCTGGCAATATGCGCCGCGCTGTTGGGCTGGACTTATGACAGCCGTCTGATCCGTTCGGTGACAATCAGCCTGCGCACGCGGGAGTTCACGCGTCACGGCGTCTTTTCCGGCATGAGTACCGGCCGCATTCTTGTGCGCGAGCATTTGCCCTATGTCATGCCAATTATTTTCTTTACCGCGATGAACAATCTGATCTGGGCAATCAGCCTGGAGGTGACCCTTTCCGTGCTGGGTTTTGCCGACAGCAACCGGCCCAGCATCGGCGGAATGATTTACTGGGCCAACCAGCATCAGGCTGTAATATCGGGAATCTGGTGGTGGATTGCATTTCCTATTCTGGCGGTTGTTGTGCTGTTTCTTGGGCTATTCATGCTGGCCATGTCCGTGAACGAATATGTCGACCCCCGCAGTCGGCTTGATCGCATGGGAGGGGCGGGATGATGGAACTTGACCACCTTGATAAAGACTCCATCGCCGGGGAACATGAAGACATTCTTACGGTTCAGGACCTGAAAGCCTATTTCAAATTCGAAGGCTATGGCATCAGCCGTGAGGTGCGCGCTGTAGATGGTGCTACCCTGCGCGTGCGGCGTGGCGAGGTTTATGGCCTCGCTGGTGAGTCCGGCTCTGGCAAGACAACGTTGGTCAAGGCGCTGGCTGGTGCAATCCGACCGCCGTTAAGGGTCATGGGCGGTTCTGTCACCTATAACTTTGGTGGGGGGCAACCGATTGATATTTACGACCCTGCAATCGACGTGAAAGCGCTGCGCTGGAAACACCTGAGCTACATTATGCAAGGTTCAATGTCGGTTCTGAACCCGGTGCGCAGAATTCGCCAGTCGTTCCACGACTTCGCCTACCGGCACATGAAGCTGCGAAAAGCCGCGTTCTGGAGCGCCGTAGAAGATCATCTGGCGCGGCTTCAGCTTGACCGGCGGATACTCGATTCCTATCCGCACCAGCTTTCCGGGGGGATGCGCCAGCGCACGACTATTGCGCTGGCCACTGTCTGCAAACCGGAATTCGTCATCGCGGACGAGCCGACAACCGCGTTGGATGTTATCGTGCAGCGTGACGTGCTGCGGATGATAAAGAATGTGCAGCGGCAACAGGGTTCTACCATGGTCTTTGTGACACATGATATGTCGGTGCACGCAACGATCGCTGACCGGGTGGGAATTGTCTATGCTGGCCGTCTGGTAGAAGAAGCACCAACGATCGATCTGTTCCGGGCGCCGCTACATCCGTATACGGCACATCTGATTTCCAGTCTGCCGCGTATTGGCGATACACGCGCGCGCAAAAGCCTGCCGGGGCGCCCGCCCAATTTGGCCGATCCGCCCAAAGGTTGCCGGTTTCATCCGCGCTGCCCGCTGGCTATCGAAAAATGCCGCCACGAGGTGCCGCCCATGGAAGGGCCACATGGTGGCAACCGCGTTGCCTGCTGGCGGCCCGGAGAGGCGGTGCTGACATGAACAATGTTCTGCAACTTGACCATGTGTCCAAAAGTTTTCGCAGCGGCGCACTTTTCATGTCGCACACCGTGGATGCGGTGCGTGATGTAAGTTTTACACTTAGCAAGGATACCCCCGAAGTCTTTGCCATTGTCGGGCAGTCCGGTAGTGGCAAATCGACGCTGGCGAACATGATCCTTGGAAGCGAGGCGCCCAGCTCGGGGACGATCCGCGTGCATGGGCGCGACATTGCTGAAATACGCTCAAGTACAGATCGTATGGAATTCATGTCCCGCGTACAGCCGATATTCCAGAACCCGTTCGAGGCGTTCAATCCCCTTACCCGGATTGACAGTTATCTGTTTTCCACGGCGCAGAGGTTTCGCAACGCCGACAACCCCGCCACGAGAGAGGCGATTTCGGATGAATCCCTGCAACTTGTCGGTCTATCCATGGATGAGGTGCGGGGGCGCTATTCGCACGAGTTGTCAGGCGGACAGTTGCAGCGCATCGCAGTGGCGCGCGCACTTATCCCGAAACCGGATCTTATTGTCGCGGATGAACCGGTGTCGATGGTCGACGCCTCTTTGCGCATGTCCATCGTGAATCTGTTCCGTGACCTGCGCGATCAGCTTGGTGTCACCATAATCTATATCACCCACGATCTTGCGACGGCTTACTACATTGCTGACAGGCTGATCATCATGAAATCGGGGGAGGTTGTGGAAGAAGGCCCGGCCAAGGCGGTGCTTGATAATCCACAGCACCCATACTCGCGCGAACTGAAAGAGGCCGTCCTCCCGCCTGATCCTACGCGTGCGCATGAAGCCATCGGCTTCAAGTAAGTTCACTGTACGGGGACAGGCAGTTGGGCCGGATGCCGGCGATATGCAGGTCGCGCCCAACAGGCACGGGTCCGTTCCGGCATCAGACCCATTGTCCGCGTCCGGCTTTGCTCACGCCTTGATCGCCTGCACTGACGGCGTTTCAACATAGTCCATAGCGACCAGACCAGATGTCGGCGGTGCTTGCCCCTCGGCCCCGTAGGTCAGTGTCAGAATGGCAGATGCCATGTCCTGACCAAGGGTTTTAAGGCACATGTCAAAACAGGTAATCGGCGGGGCAAGATGACGAAGCAACGGGCTTTGACGAAAGCCCACAACGGACACATCAGCGCCCGGTCGCACGCCTGCCCCCAGTAACCCGCCATAAAATCCGCTGGTCATAGGTTCGGAACACATAAGGATTGCAGTGGGGCGGTTTTCTTGGGCAAGCAGGCGCGCGGCGACACGCGCGCCGCCGTCCTCGCTTCCGTCATCAACGAAGCTAAGATCATCTGTCACCGGCAAGCCAAGCGCCCCCATCGTGGCGCGCCAGCTGTCACAATAAAGCTGCGCAAGGTTTGAATTTCCCGTCGGGACACAGACGGCAATGCGGCGGTGCCCCAGTTCGGCCAGCCGCATTACGGAATGTCGTGCCCCTTCTTCGAAATCCAGATCCATCCACAGGTATTTTCCCGGTGTCCGAGAGCGCCCCAGTGTCATGAATGGCAGTGATGAGCGCGCCATCAGGGCGATGCGCGGATCATCGACCTGCGTGGCCGTCAGAATGACACCATCCAATAATCCGCGTTGCAGGGTCCGGTGCAAAAAGGCAACCGGGTCCATTGCGCGGTGAACAGGCAAAAGCACAAGGTCAATCCCGTCTTCCAGCAAGACGCGCTGCATGGCATCGGTCACTGCCATGAAGAAGTTATCCCCCCCCAAAGCCGTCGGTCCCGTGCCAATCATAAGCCCGATGGTATTCGTGCGCCCCTTGCGCAGGTTGCGGCCCGCTGCATTTGCCACATAGCCGATTTCCTGCGCCATCTTCAGGACGCGTGCGCGGGTTTCGGGGTTCACACCGGGCTTGTCATTCAATGCGCGTGAAACCGTGCCGATCGAAATGTTCAACCGGTCGGCCAACGCCCTGATTCCCGTCATTTTGCTTTTCCTGTTCTATCGCCGCACGTCCGGCGCACCATTATTCAATGATTGTAAACGTTTACGAAACCTGTTGACAAGCGTTCCTTGGCGCGCCTATCGTTGTAAACGTTTACGATGATGCGCGGAGGGAGGAGCCTGCGCGCATTCTGGCAGGAGGAACAATATGTTAAGCGCCGTTATGGTGGGGTGCGGAGCTATGTCTAAAGGCTGGCTTCAGGCGCTGCGGGACACGCCTTTTCTGGCGCAGAATATCCGCATGACAGGCTTTGTTGATCTGGATGAAACTGCCGCAAGGGCGCGCGCTGACGAATTCGGCTGGACGGATGCACCGACCGGCCATGACCTGAACGCGATGCTGACGGCACAACGGCCCGATCTGGTGTTTGACATCGTCGTGCCACCTGCACGCGCCGAGGTGGTGGAAATGTCCCTGCGCCACGGCTGCCATGTGCTGTCTGAAAAACCCATGGCTGAGACACTGGAAGGTGCGAGGCGCTTGATCGCGCTTGCGTCCGGTGCAGGCCGCCGCCACGCGATTATCCAGAACCGCCGTTGGTTGCCGGGCATCCGGCGTGCCCGTGCGTTTCTCGACTCTGGCAGTCTGGGCGCGGTGACGGCTGTGCATTGCGATTTCTTCCTTGGGGCGCATTTTGGCGGTTTCAGGGAACAGATGCGCAATGTGCTGTTGCTGGACATGGCAATCCATACATTTGATGCGGCCCGGTTTGTGTCGGGGCAGGATGCCACGGCAGTCTATTGCCGCGAAACCAACCCGAAAGGGTCATGGTATGCGCATGGCGCAGCCGCCGATGCGCTGTTTGACATGACAGACGGGATTGCGATGACCTATCGCGGCAGCTGGGCCGCCGAAGGCGCGAATACAGCGTGGGAAGCATCATGGCGGATTGTCGGCACGAAAGGCACGCTGCTTTGGGACGGGAATGACGGCTTCACCGCAAATGTCGTTGACGGGGATCAGGGTTTTCTGCGCCCCTTGCGTGCCGTCGACGTGCCGACGCTGGCAACACCACTGACCCAAGGCCATGCCGGTGTTCTGGCTGATTTCGTGACTGCCGTGCAGAACGGCACTGCGCCGCTGACCTGCGGCAGCGACAATATCAAAAGCCTTGCCATGGTGCTTGCCGCAATAAAAAGCGCGCAGCTCGGGCAGCGCGTCTCACTTTCCGACATCTGAAAGGCCATCCATGACTGACCCGCTGAAAACAATTCGTATCGGCACGATGATCCAGGCCACCGAAGGCCATGCCGCCGCCCGTATCAACGAGATTGCCGATATGGGGTTCGAGAGTTTCGAGCCGTTTTTCTGGCAAACGACAAAAGGCCAGAACCTTGCCGAATTGGGCAAACGGTGCCGTGACGCGATCGGGGACCGTGACATTACCATGTCCACTTTGGGCATGTTCGGAAACCCGCTGGAAGAACAGGCGATGGACCTTGAAACCCTGCAAGGCTGGAAGGATTGCATCGATAACGCACATCATTTCGGCGCGACCTGCATTGCGGGGTTTACCGGCCGGATCAGGGGCAAGCCGCTGACCGACAGCCTGCCGCGCTACAAACAGGTCTGGTCCGAACTGGCGAAACGGGCCGCCGACAAGGGCGTGCGGATTGCGTTTGAAAACTGCGCGATGGATGGCAACTGGCAAACAGGCGACTGGAACATCGCCCATAACCCCGACGCGTGGGAGTTGATCTTCAACGAAACCCCCGACGACAATGTCGGGCTGGAATGGGAACCATGCCACCAGATGGTGTATCTGATCGACCCGCTGCCGCAGATCCGCAAATGGGCAGACAAGATATTTCATGTTCATGGCAAGGACGCGACCATCCGCTGGGAAGTGATCCGCGAACACGGCATCTTCGGGCGCGAACCCTTTGTGTGGATGCGCACACCCGGTTTCGGCGACAGCAACTGGACAGACATCATCAGCGAATTGCGGCTGGCAGGCTATGCCGGGTCCATCGATATCGAAGGCTGGCATGACCCCGTCTACCGCGATGAACTGGAGATGACGGGCCAAGTGGCGGCCCTTAACCACCTTAAACATGCCCGTGGCGGGCTGATCCATGTTCCTGCCACCGGCACCTACGAGGGCGGCGATCCGTCCCTGGCCAAGCCCGTCTGAGGAGAGACGGACATGCCCAGACCACCCCAACCAAGGAGGAGACAGCGATGAGGAATATCAGGGCACTTCTGGCCGGGACCGCTGCGATAATCGCAAGCCCCGCATTTGCGCAAGAACCGGTCGAGCTTGACCTTTGGACAATCGACGATCCGGGCCAGTATCATTATGTCATGGCCGAAGAATACATGGCCGAAAACCCGCATGTGACGATCAACCTGCGCACAGTGCAGTTCCCCGATATGGTCAACGATCTGGCGCGCGCCATCTCGACCGGCAGTGCGCCCGACATCACCTATATCGACAACCCGGAAATTGCGTTGTTTGCATCGCGCGGGTTGCTGCTGGACATGACCCCCCATATCGAAGCGTCCGACATCGTCAATACCGACGATATATTCCCCGGCCCACTGGCATCCGTGACCTATGAGGGGGGGATCTATGGCATCCCGCGCGGCGCCAACACAATCGCGCTTTATTACAACGCCGACATGTTCACGGATGCGGGCCTTGACCCTGACGCGCCGCCACGGACATGGGATGAATTGTATGAAGCGGCCACGGTGCTGACCAATCCCGCCCGGAATATCTATGGGCTTGCGTTTTCGGCGGTCGGATCAGAAGAAGGCACGTTTCAGTTTTTGCCTTGGGTCCAGATGGCGGGCGGCGATTATGACAATCTGACGACCGACGGGGCCGAGCGCGCGCTGACCTTATGGAAAACCTTTATTGATGAACGCCTTGCATCGCCCGATACGCTTATCCGTGGTCAATGGGACAGCACCGGCACGTTCAACTCCGGCAATGCCGCGATGTCGATTTCCGGTCCGTGGGAAATACCCCGCATGAGCGAGGAGGCAGATTTCGACTGGCGCGTGGCACTGTTGCCGGTGCCGCACGAAGGGGCGGAGCGCGCGTCTGCCCTGGGCGAGGGCGACAACGTGATCCTTGCAAATTCGGACCAGCCAGAGGCCGCATTCGCGTTCCTTGAATTTCTGTATGACAATATGGACCGGGTGTGGAACGAGTTTGGCTACCTGCCCGCAAGTTCCGTGGAAGTGACCGACCCCATTTTCCCCGAAGCCTATGCCGTGTTCGAGGAGTCCATGCAATATGCGCGCAACCGTGGCCCTTCGCCGGACTGGCCGCAGATCAGTCAGGCGATCCAGACCGCAATTCAGTCTGCCCTGACCGGACAGGCAACGCCCGCCGAGGCGCTGGCTGACGCACAAGAAACGATCTCGGATGTAGTCAACTGATACTCCGGCATCGCCCGGCCGCTGCGCGCCCACTCCCTGCGGGCGGCGGCCGGTTCCTTCCCCAGCGCGCAGGACCATGACCGCATGACTGTTCCCCTTTCCACCACAGACTCGATCCCGACAGTTGGCACAATAAGGGCCAGCGGCCCGTCCTTTCGGGATGGCCGCGGGCTGGACCGTGTGCTTGTCTGGCTGACATTGGGTTTTCTTGTCGCCTTTTCGGCGCTTCCGCTGGTCTATAATGTCGTGATGTCGTTCCAGTCGGTCGATCTGTTTACGATTGCGTCCTTTGACCGGCCCTTTGTGGGGCTGGACAATTACAAGACTGTGCTAAGCCAGCGTGCGACAGGCACGATTGTGCGCAACACGGCTGTGTTTGTCGGGCTGTCGGTTGCGTTGCAGCTGACCATCGGTTTTGGTCTTGCGCTTTATTTCCAGCAGCGCTTTCCGGGTTCAACATGGTTGCGGGGCCTTTTTCTGGCAGGCTGGATCATGCCGGGCCTTGTTGTCGGCGGCGTCTGGAGCTGGATCCTTGCAGGCGATTTCGGGGTGATGAACTGGGCGCTGCAAGCGACGGGCATCACATCTGATAAAATATTCTGGCTGTCAGACCCGTCTATCGCGCTTTATTCGGTGATCATCGCCAATGTCTGGGTTGGTGTGCCGTTCAACATGATCCTGCTGTCGGTCGGGCTTGCCGCCATTCCCGACGATGTCTATGAAGCCGCCGAGATGGATGGCGCGGGCCGTATCTGGCGGTTCCTGACCATCACCCTGCCATTGATGCGCGCGCAGCTTGGTGCGGTTATATCGCTGGGTATCATCTTTACACTGCAACAATTCGATCTGTTCGCGGCCCTTACACAAGGTGGCCCGTCCAACGGATCGAACGTGATGCAATACTGGTCGTGGGAATTGTCATTTCAGCATTATCGCATCGGGCAGGGGTCGGCAGTGTCGGTTCTGATGATCCTTGTGGTGATCTGTGTGGCCGCGATCTATGTCCGCTCAACGAGGCACGAACATGCTGCGTGATGAAAGACTGACCCAGTTCGCTTTGTTGTTTGTCGCCCTTGCGATGGTCGCAACCTATATGTTTCCGGTTTACTGGATGTATGTCACCGCCCTGAAGACGGGCACGGAAATCACGGCATGGCCACCCAGTTTCTGGCCCGCGAACCCGGATTTTGCGGCGGTCGAGGTGTGGCAGCGCATGCGCATGGGCACCTATCTGAAGAATTCCGCGATCATTGCTGTGGGCGTTACCGCCATCGTTGTGGTGCTGGGCACCGGCTGCGGCTATGCGCTGGCAAGGGTGCGGTCGCGCTGGATGGATGTTGCGCTGTTTTCCATCCTGATGATGCAGGTTCTGCCGTCATCGCTGATGATTACGCCGATCTTTGTGTCGTTCAGCCAGATTGGCCTGCTGGATTACCCCCGCACCAGCGTGATCCTTGCACAAGCGGCAAAAGTGCTGCCCTTCTATGTTGTGCTGACGCGCGCCACCTTCGCACAAGTGCCCCGAGAGTTGGAGGAATCGGCACTGGTCGAAGGCAACAGCCGGATCGGCGCGTTCTTTTCGATCAATGTGCCGCTGGCGCGCAATGGCATTCTGGTTGCCGCGCTTCTGATCTTTTTGCAAAGCCTTGGCGAATATGTCTATTCGCGCAGTCTGATCCAGTCGCGCGCCTTGCAGCCTGCCACTGTCGGCCTGCAAAGTTTCATGGGCCCCAACACGTCTGACTGGCAGGGCGTGATGACCTATGCGGCCATCTATGTCACGCCGATCATTCTTTTCTTTGTCTTTCTGCAACGCCAGATCGTCAGCGGGCTGACTTCGGGAGCGCTAAAATGAACATGCAAATCGAAATCGACGGGGTCGACAAGCATTACGGGGCCTATCACGCGCTGAAACACATTGATCTGCGCATCCCGCAGGGGCAGTTCGTGGCGTTGGTCGGGCCTTCGGGGTGCGGCAAGTCAACCCTGCTGCGCACCATCGCAGGGCTGGAAACCATAACATCCGGCGGGATCCGCATTGCGGGCAAGGATGTGTCGTCTGCACCGCCCCGCGCCCGCGATCTGGCCATGGTGTTCCAGTCCTATGCGCTTTACCCACACAAGACCGTGGCGGGGAACATGATGTATTCCATGCGGATCAGGGGTGTCAGCCGCGCGAAAGCCCGCGCCCGCGCAGAAGAGATTGCCAAAATCACCGGACTTGAGGCGCTGATGGACCGCTATCCGCGCGAATTGTCCGGCGGCCAGCGCCAGCGCGTTGCCATGGGTCGCGCCATCATGCGCGAACCGCAGGCGTTTTTGTTTGACGAGCCGTTGTCGAACCTTGATGCCGCCCTGCGCGTTCACATGCGCGCCGAAATCCGCAAGCTGCACGACCGTATCGGTGCAACTTCGGTCTATGTCACCCATGACCAGATCGAAGCCATGACCATGGCCGATCATGTTGTGGTGCTGCGCGCGGGTGTCATTGAACAACAGGGTGCGCCGCTGGATCTGTATGACCGCCCCGTGAACCGGTTCGTGGCCGGTTTCATCGGATCGCCCGCGATGAATTTTGTGCCGGGCCGGATTGACAGCGATGGCGCGCATGTAATCCTTGATCTTCCCGACAATCCGCGTCTGGCCATCGCAGGGCGCCGACCGGCCCAAGAGGCGGTGACGGTCGGGCTTCGTCCTGAACATCTGATCCCCGGTGACGGACCAAACGCCCTGACACTGCCGGTCCAGAGTGTGGAGCGCACGGGTTCTGCCAGCTATGTCCGCACCGATACCCAACCACATCTGATGATTGCTGCCGCTGATCGTCTGGCCGGGGTTGACGCAGGCATGCTGACGGTCACGATTGATCCGGCACTGGTTCATCTGTTCTCGCCCGAAGACGAAACCGCGCTTGCGCTATGACCCCGTTCCAGCAGTCCGCTCAGCTCGCAATATGATCATGTCCAGCGCAAGCCCGCTCTCAACCTGACTGAAAATCTGCGGCAGAACCGTATGATGCCGCAAAAACCTACAAGAACCGCAACGCTTTATCGACCTGTTCAGCTTGTCCCGTCATGGCTGGAACACATATCGGCCGGGGGCCGCGATCTGTGGGACATAGCCCTTGTCTGGGTCGCCCATGGTGGGGGCGGGCACCACTTCGCCGCCTTTGGCTGTCAGCCACGCCGCCCATTCCGGCCACCACGACCCCGGCTGTGGCGAATGTTGGTCCAGCCAGGCATCGGGGCCAAGATACAGCGCCCCTTTGGGCCGGTGCGAAATGCGGTAATGTCGGCCCTTGTGGCCAGGCTCGCTCAGGATGCCGCCATTATGGCCGCCCTTGGTCAGCACGAAACTAAGGTCGCAATCCGTAAACAACTGCGTTTTATAGACTGATCGCCACGGCGCGATATGGTCGGTTTCCGTGCCCACCACAAATAGGGGCACGGCAATATCCTTCAGCGCGATCACGCGCCCTTCGACCGCGAAACGCCCTGCAGTCAGGCGGTTTTCCAGAAACAGGGACCGCAGATATTCCGAATGCATCCGCGCGGGCATGCGCGTTGTGTCGGCATTCCAGACCCCGATATCGCTTGGCAGATCGTCGCGGCCCAGAAAATAGCGCTGGACATTGCGGGTATAGATCAGATCTTCGGCGCGGATCGCGGCAAAGGCGCGCGCCATCTGCGGGCGGTCAAGATAGCCCTGTTCCCACATCAGATCTTCCAAAAAGGCAATCTGGCTTTCGTCAAGGAACATCAGCAATTCACCGGCTTCCACGAAATCCACCTGGGCTGCCATCAGCGTCACGGACCCCAGCCGCGCGTCGCTGTCGCGCGCCATGGTCGCGGCCGTGATCGCCAGTATCGTGCCGCCAAGGCAGTAGCCTACCGCATGAACCGGGGTGTCCGGCACAATGGCGCAGACTGCATCCAGCGCGGCCATGACGCCGCGTTTGCGGTAATCTTCCAGCGACAGTTCTGCCTGTTTGGCGGTCGGGTTGCACCATGAGATCATGAAAACAGTGAAGCCCTGCGCAACCAGATATCGCACCATCGAATTATGCGGCGACAGATCAAGGATGTAATATTTCATGATCCATGCAGGCACGATCAGGATCGGTTTTGCCTGCACCTGCTTGGTTTGCGGGGCATACTGGATCAGTTCGAACAGATCATTGCGAAACACCACCTGACCCGGTGTGCAGGCCAGATCCTTGCCAATCTCAAAACCCTTCGGGGCAGGGTCGCGCTGCCGCGTCAGTGTTTTGGTCATGTCACGCGCGAAATGCGCCATCCCGTCGCTTAGGTTGCGCCCGCCGGACTTGCGGGTGGCTTCAAGGATTTCGGGGTTCAGGGCCGGGAAATTGGACGGCGCCGCCAGATCAAGCATCTGGCGGGCCAGAAAGCGTGTGCGCTCGGCATCTTCAGGGCGCAGGCCGCGCATCGGTTCGGTGGCGTGGTCCCACCAGTCCTGCACCGCCAGAAACCCCTGCTGCCACATCTGGAACGGCTGTTTCTGCCAGTCCGGATGGTTGAAACGGTGGTCATAAGCCTTGGGTTCAAAAGGCGGCTCGGCGTTGGGGCTGGTCATCATCCCCATCAGCTTCATCGCGTTTTGCTGCGCATGTTCCACCAGTTCCAGCTGGCGGCCGGGCGAACGGGCCATGTGCTGCGCCCAGTCACTCCAGGCTTCGGTGAAGGCATGGGTGGACACGCCCCCGCCAAGCCGCGCCATAACACCGCGTGCGGCACGGTCGAAATACTGGTGTGTCTGCGCGGGCGGTTGCGCAGAGGGCCGCGCGGGCGCAACCGCCCTTGGTGGCGTGATGGCCGGAATCTGGGCTGTGCCGGGCGGGTCCAGTTGCGTTTTGGGTTTTCCGGGGCGTTTTGGGGGGCGGGTCATGGAATTTGATATCCTGTTATTGGATTATTTGCGGTGTTTCGCGAACGGCGTGATCCTGGCGTCAGGGTCAAGACAGGCGCGGATAGCGTCAAGATCAAGGGTTTCTTCAGCCTCAAGGCGGGCGACAAGTTGCTTGATCTGGTCGCGGTGCTCCTCGATCAGCAGAATGGCCGCTGTCTCGGCTGTATTCAGCAGCGCCATCACCGCCTGATCAACCCGCGTCGCGGTTTGATCAGAGAAACTTCTGGGCTGGGCGATTTGCTGGCCCAGAAACGGGTGATCTTCGCTGTCGCGCAGATCGACCGGCCCCAGATCAGGGTCCATCCCCCAGCGCGCCACCATTGATCGCGCCAGCGCTGTGGCGCGGCGTATATCATCATCCGCGCCGGAACTGACCGAACCCAGCAACAGCTTTTCTGCCGCCCGTCCGGCCAGCAGCGTGACCAGTTGCGCGCGCAAATACCCCTCGGGCAGGGTATGGCGGTCATGGGCGGGCAGCATATGCGTGCTGCCAAGGCTGCGCCCGCGCGGAATGATCGTCACCTTGTAGATCGGATCACCGCCCGCGTTATAAAACGCCGCTGCGGTATGTCCGGCTTCATGGACCGCAAGCCTGTGCCGCTCATCAGGCTGGATGGCCAATGTGCGCACGGTGCCCATCATCACCTTGTCGCGGGCCTCGTCCAGATCGTCGGGGGTGATGTCGGCAGCATGGCGGCGCGCGGCAGTGATCGCGGCCTCGTTCAGCAGGTTCTTCAGATCCGCCCCTGAAAAGCCCGGCGTTCCAGCGGCGACCTGATCCAGATTGACATCATGGCGCAGCGGCAGATCCTTGATATGCACATCCAGAATCGCGCGGCGTGCGTCCTTGTCGGGCAGCGAAAGGGTCACATGGCGGTCAAACCGACCGGGGCGCAGCAATGCAGGGTCCAGCACATCGGGACGGTTGGTGGCAGCCAGCACCACGACCGCTTCGCGCGCGCTGAAGCCGTCAAGTTCGGCCAGTATCTGGTTCAGCGTCTGTTCGCGTTCGTCATGACCCCCGCCCAGACCGGTGCCGCGCGTGCGCCCGATACTGTCCAGCTCGTCAATGAAAATAATGGCAGGGGCCTGTTTGCGCGCAGCTTCAAACATCTTGCGCACCCGCCCCGCGCCAACACCCACAAACATTTCCACGAATTCAGACCCGGAGGTGGAAAAGAACGGCACATCAGCCTCGCCTGCCAATGCGCGCGCCAGAAGCGTCTTGCCGGTGCCGGGCGGTCCCATCAGCAGCACGCCATGCGGCACAGTTGCACCAACTTTCTGGAAACGGTCGGGATCGCGCAGGAATTCAACCAGTTCCGACACTTCGCGCTTGGCCTCGTCCTGCCCTGCAACATCGCCAAAGGTCACCTTGCGGGTGGGTTTGGTCGGTTTCGCGGACCGCCCGCTTAGGAAATCCCCCATCCCGCCGGGCACGCCCCCGCCAAAACCACCGCCCATGCCCCCCATCATGCGACGGCTAAGCCAGAAATAGAACCCGATGATCAAAATCCACGGCAGAAACCAAATCAGCGTTGACGGGGCACGCGGGGCTTCGGCGGTGACGGTGACACCCATATCTTCCAGCAGGGGCAATAGCGCCGGATCGGGCTGCTGCGGGGTGACCGCGCGCAGCCGTGTCGCCCCGTCGGCCGCGCGATCATGCAGCACTGCGACAATGGCCGTTTCTTCAAGCGTTGCTTCGCGCACATCCCCATTCCGGATCAGGGTTTTGACGTCGCTGTAGGAAACAGTTCTGGTTTCCCCTGTTTCGCCGGGTTGTTGGGTCAACAGGATCGTCAGCGCAACAAGCCCGAACACAAACGGCCACAATATGCGTGGCAATCCCTTTGGGTCAGGCTGTTCTGGTGGGGTTTGCCGCGTGCTCACGATGCCTCCTTATTGCCTTTGTCTGCCATTTTGACATGTGCCAAACCAGATAAAGTGCGAAAGAACTTGCGACAAAGCGTAGCGGGTCCGCGATGCAATGTCCTTGCGATGCATCAAGTCGGTCCAATTCATTGAACGCATGAGATTGCGCGTCTTCTTGTAGCGCGGTGCAACCTTTGTCCTGCGTATGATCCGTGTATACCGGCGGGCTTATTTTTGCGGGTTGCAAGTTGACGATAACGAGAAGTACTTTCACACTTGGGACTGTCGCTGAAATAGCGCGAAAGGCGAAGCAATGGACGAATTTAACATCAAACCAGAGCATGTGGTGACTGACGAGCAATCCCTGCGCGCCCTGTTTCCACCGGTGCACACATTGGCAAAGCTGAAAAGCCTTGATGTGCTGGACGACCACGCGCAGGCCTTTATCCGGCGTGCACCTTTCATATGTATCGGCACGCAAGGCAGCGACGGCAAAGCCGATGTCAGCCCGCGCGGTGATCCGGCAGGTTTTGTGGCGATACTGGACAAACGCACGCTGGCAATCCCGGACAGGCCCGGCAACAACCGTCTGGACACGTTGTCCAACATCATTGTGAACCCCAATATCGGGCTACTGTTCATCATTCCGGGCTTCGACGACACGCTGCGGGTGAACGGGCAGGCCAGTCTGGTCACGGACCCCGACCTGCTGGACCGCTTAAGCATACATGACCGCGCGCCACGTCTGGCAATCGTTATCCGCGTGACCGAAGTTTTCCTGCATTGTGCCAAAGCGTTCCGGCGGTCGCGTCTTTGGGACCCGGCGCATTTTCAGGACCGCGCGGAAATGCCGTCGCTGATGAAAATCCTTCTTGATCAGACAACCGGAGCGCCGGACGACGACGCCGCGATGCGCAAAATGGATGATGATCTGGAGAAAAGTTACAATACATCAATGTACTGACCGGAATCGCGCCACACCGCAGAATGAGGCCCTTCTGACACGCCACGCGTGCGACGGATATCGTAGGTGGTGATCGCGTGGAAACGAAAATCCGGCAGGAAGGACGACAGGAACACGTCTACGCAGTCGGCCACAGACTGACATGTTCAGGGATCACATCCGCTTTTTCCCGGGTGACTGCGCGAGGGGCCTGACGTGTTCGCCGGCGTGCAGCCAAGTCCCACCGGCTTCATGCTTTCGCAACGATCCCGACACCCAGAATGACGAACGCCAGACCCATCGCTTTCACAAAGGAAAATGGTCGCTCTGCCAGCCCCAAAACGCCGAAATGATCATAGAGAGCGGCACCGGCCAGATTGCCGGTCACGACAATGACAACAAAAAGCGTGACGCCAAGCGCAGGTATGCCCTGCATGGAAATGACAACATGGATCGCGCCGAACATGCCCCCCAGCCAGACCCAGGGTGGCAACCCGCTTAAGGTTGTGACGGTCAGGTTGCGAAAACTGCCGGTGGCCAGGGCCATGAACCCGGTCACGCAAGCTGCCGTCGCAAAGGCAAGGAAAACCGCAAGCAGATAGTCCCGACCCAGCCCTTCCGACAATCGCGCATAGATTGGCCCTTGGGCGGCGACGAGCATTCCGCCCATAAACGCCAGAATGCCAAAAATCACGAGCGCGGCGGGCATGGCTCAAAGATACCGGTACATGTAGGTCGTCGCGTGCCGCGCCTTGCCATCGGGGTCAAAGGCAAAGTCCGGGATCACGCCTGCTTCTTCAAAGCCCAGACCCCGATAGAGCATTTCAGAAACATCGCCCGTGCGCGTATCAAGCGTGATAAGCGTTTTGCCAGCCCGTTTTGCGACTGTCAGTGCCTCTGACATAAGGGCTGTCCCCAAACCACGACGTCGGCCATGCGGATGGACCACCATTTTCGAAATTTCTGCGCGATGCTGCTGGTTGGGCGGCATGCCAACAACCAGCTGGACTGTTCCGACCAGTCGCGTATCGACGAAGGCACCGAACAGATGCCTGCTTCCGTCGTCCAATGCAGTCCTTACATCGTTCAACCAGAAGCGCTCTGCGTCATGCGTGCTGACCGGCGCCATGAAACTGATGGCGGCGCCATCCGCGACACTGTCAATCAGAACACGACACAGATCATCCAGATGTTGCACCATCCCGGCGGCGGTAAGTTCGGTGATGTGGTGGGGAACGTATGTCATGAAAGCGCAATCACATATCTGCATGAAGCATCAGAGGTTTTGAAGATGGACTCTCCGAACAGGATATATCTGAGGCAATCTCCCGATTGCAGGTCGTATGCAGTGCCTTCGACCGTAATTTCCATCTGTCCCGAAAGAACATAGAGATGCTGCTCCTGGCCAGGTATCGCGGGCGCTTCGTACCTGATCCGCTGATCAGGGCCTAACGTGCCTTCGATCAGTTCAAGGGAAAGCGGGCCATTGGGGGGTGACACGCTTCGGCGCAGGAACTTGTGTTCCGGGTCATGCCAGATGGCTTGATCCTTACGTCGCAGAACGGGTTGGAACGTCTGTTCAAGCGGTGTCAGAAGCTGAGAGATCGGCAGGGCATAGACTGCTGCAAGCCGCCCCAACGTCTCGGCAGTCGGGCTTACTTCCGCGTTTTCTATCCGTGAAAGTGTCGCCCTGCTCAGCCCGCTTTGCTGCGCGAGAACCGCCAATGTCATGTTATGCCCCTCGCGCAAGTGACGCAGATGGCTGGCCAGTTTTGAGCTGTCGGTTTGATATGTGATTCCCATATTTGGGATAATATTCCTGAAACGGAACTTATGTCAACATCTCAAGACCTGCCGGTCAGCACGGGCAGGAACCACTGATCAGCCCAGACGCCAGGGTGTCACCGATTGCCCGCCGAAAAGAACCTCGCGCGGCAGTTGGAAAATAAAGTAGGGATTCAACAGCGGGACCGCGCTGACAGCGTTCAGCCGGTTCAACTGGTCCTCGTTAAGGCGTATCTTCAGCGCGGTGAAATTGTCAGTCACCTGCTGTGGCCTGCTGGCACCAAGAAGCAACGACCCCATGCCCGGCCGCGACAACACCCAAGCCAGCGCAACCTGCGCCATGGGGATATCCAGTTCGCCTGCAATGTCGCGCACCGTATCGACAATCCTGAAGTTCTGCTCATGGAACAACATGCCGCCATAGGGGTTATCCCCGCTCAACCGGTCGCGACTGCCGCCCTCTTCGCGCATTGCGCGGTCGGGCACCGCAGACGCGCGGTCGGCCTGATCCAGCATCTCGCGGCCATATTTGCCGGTCAGAAAACCACCGGCAAGCGGGCTCCAGGGCATGATGCCAAGACCGAATTCCTGCGCCATGGGCAACAGATCAAGCTCTATACCGCGTTCTACCAAGGACCATGCGTTCTGCAACCCAATCGGTCCCGGCAGCCCATGCGCGGCGGCCAATGTCGCCACCTTGGCCACATACCATGCTGGCGTGTTCGAAAAACCGTAATACAGGATCTGGCCCCGCGCCACAGCGTCGGCCAGCGTGCGCAACACCTCCTCTGCCGGGGTCGTCCTGTCCCAGACATGGACCCAATAAAGGTCGATCCGGTCCGTTCCCAACCGCCGCAGTGACCCTTCGATCCCCTGCCGGATGTTGAAGGCACTGTTGCCACCATGCATGGGATGACCTTGCGAACGCGCAAAGCCGGACTTGGTTGAAACCACAAGCTGGTCGCGCATTCCGCTGTCGGCCACGAACTGCCCCAGCATCCGCTCGCTCTCGCCGCCGCTATAGACATCGGCGGTGTCGAGCAGGTTGCCCCCCGCCGCGACATAGGTATCAAAAATCGCGCGGGCCTCGGTTTCGTCGCTTCCCCACCGGCCTGCGCCAAAAGTCATCGTGCCAAGCGCAAGCGGGCTGACGATCAGGCCAGAGCGCCCGAATGTCCGATAGTCTGTCATCTGCATGTAACTTCTCCAAGTGTTGCACCACATCGGTGGCCTTGCTCCCAGAAGGTAGGGGCGAATGCTAACAAGGATTAGCGGTTCCTTTTTGCATGAAGCTGTGAGAATAATTCAGTAATGGCACGACAATCACTCAATGACCTCGCCGCTTTTGCTGCCGTCGCGCGCAACCGCAGCTTCACTGCCGCAGCAGCAGAACTGGGTGTGTCGCCATCAGCGCTGAGTCACGCCATGCGCGGCCTTGAAGACCGTCTTGGCGTGCGGCTGCTGGCGCGCTCCACCCGGTCGGTTGCCCCGACCGAGGCAGGGGCTGCGCTGCTGGAACATCTCGGCCCCGCGCTTTCGCAGATCGAGGATGGTCTGACCGCCCTTTCGGAATGGCGTGACGATCCCGCCGGTGTCGTCCGCCTGACGACCTTTCACTGGATCGCCTCGACGTTGCTGGCAGAACGACTGCCTGCGTTTCTGGCCCGGCATCCCGACATCACAGTCGAGGTCAATGTCGATGATGGTCTGCGTGATATCGTCGCTTCAGGCTTCGATGCAGGCATCCGGCTTGGCGAAAGCGTCGAGAAGGATATGATCGCCGTGAAAATTGGCCCGCCGCTGCGAACACTGGTCGTGGCAACACCGGCGTATTGGCAGGCACATCGCAAACCCCTTCACCCGCGCGATTTGCGCCAGCACAGGTGTATCGGCTACCGCAACCTGTCAAGCGGCGCGCTGATGCCGTGGGATTTCACGAAAGATGGGCAGGACATCCGCCAGCAAGTGACTGGTCCGCTGGTCTGCAACTCCTCTGAACTGGCGCTGGCCGTCGTCCGGTCCGGCCGGGGCATCGGCTGGCACATGGAGCAGGATGTGCGCGAAGACCTTGACGCTGGACGGCTTGAACAGGTGCTTGATGACTGGTCCCCACCCTATCCGGGCGCATTTCTTTATCACCCCAGCCGACGGCAAACCCCTGCACCGCTGCGCGCACTGATTGATTTTATGAAGCAGTGATTGCAGCCTGGTTCGCATCGCAGTTCGGTGCCGGGTGCGGTTAAGTCCAACAGATCCACCACCTTCGCGGCCAAGACCGCTTTGTTTGGTCCCGCCAAAAGGTGCCGCAGGTCGGACATCAATCCACGGTTCATGGCTATCATACCGCTTTCCCACACGCAGGGCGCGGGAAAGATCACCAGAGTATACATATGTTGCCAGGCCATATGCTGTAGCATTTACCAAGGTCATCACCTGCCCTTCTGTCCCAAAACGATAGACGGGTGCTACTGGCCCGAAAATTTCCTCATGCGCCAGCGCGGTATTGAAAGGTACGTTTTCAAGTGTAGTGGGTGGATAGAAGTAGCCATTTCCATGAGTCCCAGAAGCCAATTTTTACCATCTGTCACGGGGTCCAAATCCTCGTTACCGTCGATGGGAACATGGTTTCCGCGAAGGGCCGGACCGGGCTCGCGGCATTCTTGCGTGAATGCCTGAAGGTGCTGGCAGGAAAAATCCGGAATGGCGCCACGCCAATCTTACGCCCGCAAAGGCTGGCTGCGGTCGCCCTGCGCCACCGGGGCGACGAAATGCCAGCAAAGGATGTCCAGGCAATCACTTACTTTGGTCAAGGCGCGCGTGCGGCCCATATCAGACCGCGCCTGAGAATCGTCTTCATCTGCGGCACTTCAAATTCGCTTGCGACATGCCCGAGCGAGGAAAAGAACACCCGTCCTGCACCATAGCGGCGCTTCCAGACCACGGGCATCACTGTTCCGTCAATCCAGTCCGCATGCTCGCCAGTAAAGGTGGTGGTCGCAAGAACCTCGTTTGATGGGTCGATATGCATGTAATACTGTTCTGACCTGTAAGGAAAGCTGTCGATACCTGCCATCACGGCATCATCGGGGCGAATGACATCGACCCGGTAGTCGATGATGTCGCCGGGATGGGCAACCCATTGGCCGCCGCACATGAACTGGTATTCCGGCACTTCGCGGAACGCGTCGCACATTCCGCCGTGAAATCCCCCCAGTCCGACGCCACTTTTGATGGCGGCGGTAAGCATGTTCACCTCTTCCTTTTCAATTTTGGACATGCTGGCGATGGGGACGATCAGACTCATCTCCTTGATGCCTTCATCCGCAAAGGCTTCGGTTGTGTCGTGAACATGGACCTTGAAGCCATCCTCCTCAAGCATGTCGCGAACGATGCTTGCGCAGGCTTCCGGTTCGTGGCCGTTCCAGCCGCCCCAGACGATCAGTGCTTCGCGCATAGTGTTTCTCCCCCTTGTCTCAGATCTCAAGCCGCCAACACATCGTTGACGATACTGTTCCCAAGCGGCTCTGGCCGCTCTGGCTGTGTCGTGATGTCAATCCGGCTGCGGGTTATGGCGGCCTGCTCTACAGCCTCCATAACCTCAAGCGCATGAAGCGCCAGCGCACCGCTTGCCCTGTGCGCCCGGTCCGAGCGTATGGCCTGCGCCATGTCCGCCAAACCGAGCGAGCGGAAATTACCGTCCCAATATGGCATCGCTATCGGCACATCAGCCCAGTCGCCGTTTTTTGCAAGCGCCTCTATCCGGCCGCCGAAATGGTTGGGGTCGGGGACCAGAAGCGTTCCTTCGGTGCCGTAAATTTCGATCGGGCTATGGCGGTGGCCCGCCACATCGAAACTCATGACGATCTGGACAATCGCACCGGATGAAAACGCCAGCGTGCCTGAAACATGGGTGAACACCTCGACCTCTATCATCTCGCCGCTGCGTGGTGCGCTGGTGATGGGCCGTGACTTCCGCAACTTAGACGCCATGCCGGTGACAGAGGCAACAGGGCCCAGCAGGTTGACAAGCTGGGTTATGTAATACGGCCCCATGTCCAGCATCGGCCCACCGCCTGATTTGTAATAAAAATCAGGATTGGGGTGCCAACGTTCGTGCCCCGGACACATGAAAGAGGCCGTGCCCCCGACCACCTGTCCCAGGGTGCCGGTGTCGACGAAATTGCGGCAGGTCTGGTGGGCGCCGCCCATGAATGTGTCGGGCGCGCAGCCGACCCGCAGCCCCAGCCGGTGGGCTTCGTCAACCAGTTTCCTGCCTGCTGCAAAGGTCACGGCCAGCGGTTTTTCCGAATAGACGTGTTTTCCGGCAGCAAGTGCCGCCATGCCAACCTCGACATGTGCTTGCGGGATGGTAAGATTCAGGATTACTTCAATACTGTCGTCGGCAAGAAGATCAGCGACTGAGTGTGCAGGAATGCCGAAAGCTCCTCCCTGTGCGACCGCCGTGTCGTGGTCACGGTCGGCCACGGCGCGAATATCAAGGATTGGAAATTCCGGCGCGGCCTTCAGATAGGTGCCCGAAATATTTCCACATCCGATGATCCCTACTGCGACTGGTTTTTCAACCGACATGCTTCACTCCCTCCTGATCGCTTCTGCTATTGGATTGTTTGGGGCGCATGGTTCCCCACGGGGACCCGTAAAGTTCGCGCAGCGCCAAAGCGGCGGCACCACGCGCCCAAAGGCCATCATCGGCGTGATGAATGTCCACGTTACCAAGATCAGCAAGCGCAGGCGGAACCGCAGCCTTCATTGCACGGCGCAGCGGTTCAAGCAGATGCTCGCCCAGACCAAGGACTGATCCCACCAGCAGTATCCGCGGGGGCGCCAGAAGCGTGATGATATTGGCCAGCGCGGTTCCAAGCGATTCTCCTGCGCGCCCCGCGTTTTCGATCAGAACCAGATCACCTGTCTGGATGCGCGGGATTATCGTATCAGGCGTTCCGCTAAGGAAGTTATCGCGCGCGAAATCCGTTCTGGCATGGCCCGCAATGATGGCGCTTTGTTCAGCCAGTTCGGACAGGCGGATCAGCACCGGTGCGTCCGGCGCGCTGATCACCAGATCCCCCAGATTGGGTGACAAACCGGTTGCGCCCCTGAAAAGCTGCCCCTTGTTCATGATCGACAGACCGATGGAATGTTCAAGCGAGACAAGGACAAAGTCATCAAGATCGCGCGCCTTGCCAAACCAGCGTTCCCCTTGCGCAATGGCATCCGCATCGCTTTCCAGAAATGTCAGAATACCCAGACGATCTTGCAATGCCGCAGCCAGTGGCGCGTTGGACTGGCCAAGCAACGGACTTTCCCGGACAGAGCCGGTTGCGTGTTCGATGACGCCCGGCATGGCAATCGACAGGCTGTCAATCTCATCCAGGGTCCGGCCCGCGTCAATCAGACAGGACCGGACGCCATCGGCAATCAGATAGGCCAGCACATCCACAGGTTCGCGCGTCAAGCGCACCGGCAGGCTGAATTCTGACAACACATCCCCCTGAAAGTCGGTCAGAACAAAATGCATCCGGTAAGGGGACACCTTGACCCCGATGACGCAGGCCGCATCGGCCTTCAGTTGCAGCATGACTCTGGGCCGTCCGCGACCGCCCGTGCCACTGTTGCGCAGATCACCGACGCTTACAGGTTCAATAAATCCGCTTTCTATCAACGATCCGGTGATGGCCGAAATGGTCGTGGGCGACAGTTCGGTCCTTTCGGATATAGCAACGCGGGCCAACGGGCCATGCCGCCTGATCGTATCAAGAACATGGAAGCGGTTGATAGCACGCATTAATTCTGGATCGGCGGTCTTCATCAGCAGGTACTGTCCATTTTATTCCTGATACAAAATTACTCTGCTATTCCTGACCCACCGCGCCCTTGGAAGCAAGCGAAAATGGCCATTTTTCCTGCCAAATGGCAAAAAGCTTGACAGAACGGCAAACAGGTGCCCTATTTAATACACAATAAAAAAAATATCCTCCGAAAGCGGAGGCGCAACTGATTCAGGGAGGATCAAGATGAAATTCCATAGACCTGCTATTTTGGGTGTCACTCTCGCGACGGGGGGGCTTTTGTGTGCGACAACTGCCTTGGCGCAAACCGAAGTGCGCTGGATGCATATCGAGCAGAACCCTGCTTTCGTCTCGGTATGGGAAGAAATCGCCGCCACCTATAATGCGGAAAACCCCGACGTGAATGTGACCATGTCGTTTCTGGAGAATGAGGCATTCAAGGCACGACTGCCAACGTTGCTGCAATCAAATGCTGCGCCACATATCTTTTACAGCTGGGGGGGCGGTGTTCTTAGGGCGCAAGCCGAAAACGGCGCATTGATGAACCTGACCGAGGCAATGGCCGAAGATCGTGGCGGGCAGCCCTGGGGCGACAACTACAACCCGGCGGCGCTGAACGGGCTGAGTTTTGATGGCGAAGTCTGGGCTGTGCCCTTGCGCATGGGAACCGTCAGCTTCTTTTACAACAAGGAAATGTTTGCAGAAGCCGGGGTGAATTCGGAAGATCTGACAGACTGGTCATCGTTCCTTGACGCGATTGAAACGCTAAAGGATGCGGGGTTCACGCCGATTGGTGTCGGCGGCGGTGAACGCTGGCCGGTTCATTTCTACTGGAGTTATCTTGCAATGCGGATCGGTGGCCAGGAGGTGGTCGATAACGCAAAAACCGGTGCGGGCGAAGGGTTTGGCCACGAAGCCTTCATTCGCGCGGGTGAAGAACTGGCGCGACTTGGTGAACTTTCGCCATTCCAGCCCGGATATCTGGGCGCGACCTGGCCGCAAACGCTTGGAACTTTTGGTGATGGGAATGTCGCGATGATCCTGTCGTTCGAAAACACCGACGGCACACAGCGCAACAACGCGGCTGACGGGGTTGGCCTTGATTCAGACAATATCGGACGGTTTCCATTCCCGATGGTCGAAGGGGGCAACAGCCAGATCACCGACACGCTGGGCGGGCTGAACGGCTGGGCTGTAACTGCGAATGCCCCACCAGAGACGCTGGATTTCCTCGCCTATCTTACAAACGCGGATAATCAGCGCAAGATGGCTGCGGCACAGATGCTGATACCCGTCGCGGTTGGCGCTGAAGACGCAATCGAGGGCCTTCATCTGCGCGGTGCGGCTGAACAGCTTGCGGCATCGACATGGCATCAGAACTACTTTGATCAGGATTTTGGTCCTTCGCTTGGCCGGGTCATTAACGATATTTCGGTGGAGTTGGTCACAGGCAACATGTCCCCCGAAGAGGCTGTCTTGATGCTGGAGAACGAGTTCTCTTTGCAGTGATGTGACGCCCCGCACAATAAGGTCCGTTGCCGACCCGTGTCGGCGGCGGCCCATGATCAAGAGGAGTATGGCCTGTGGGTTTTGCAAAGGACGGACTACTGGCAAAAGCCGGCGAGGCAATTCGCGAGAATGCACGGCCAATCCGTCGCGAAAAGGTCATTGGCCCCAGCCGGCTTCCGGTCCTGTTGCTGTTCATCCCCCCCGCACTGCTTCTTTTCACGATCTTCGTCATGCTACCGATGGGCGAAGCGGCCTGGTACAGTTTGTACAACTGGTCAGGCTATGGGCGACCAACCCAGTTTGTTGGACTGCGCAATTTCGAGGTGCTTTTCCAAAACAGGGCTTTTCACAAGGCGTTGACCAATACCGGACTGATCATGGTTGTGTCGATCGTGATTCAGGTGCCTCTGGCGCTTTGGCTTGCGATGCTGCTGGCGGAACGGTTTCCGGGTGTCGTTGCCTTCCGGTTGATATTTTTCCTGCCTTATGTGCTGGCTGATGTTGCAGCCGGTCTGATATGGCGTTTCGTCTATGATGGTGATTACGGGCTTTTTGCCGCGATCTTTGGCTTCTTCGGGCTTGAGCCGCCCTATGTGCTCGCCGACAGGGATCTTGCGATATATGCGGTGCTGGCGGTCGTGGTGTGGAAATATTTTGGGTTTCACATGATGCTGTTCATTGCCGGTCTGCAATCAATAGACCGCAACCTGCTGGAAGCCGCCGATATTGATGGCGCCAGCCGCTGGCAAAGGTTCCGCTATGTGACGCTTCCCTTGCTTGCGCCGACACTGCGCCTTTCTGTTTTCTTTGCGGTCATCGGGTCACTTCAGCTGTTTGATGTGGTGATGCCCTTGACCGGTGGTGGGCCGCTGAACAGCACCGAAACACTTGTTACGTTCCTGTACAGCTATGGTGTCATGCGAACCCAGATCGGGTTTGGCAGCGCCGCTGGTGTGGTCCTGTTCCTGCTTTGTGTTGTTCTGGCATTCACCTATAAACGGGCACTTATGCGCAATGACTGATGTGACCTCTACGATACGGCCTGCGGTTGGGCGGAACACCCGGAAACCCGGCGTCCGTTTTGTGCGGCTTCTCTATGTTTACGCGGTGTTGTTTATCGTGGCCAGCATTGTGCTGATCCCGCTTCTGACAACGGCGCTGGGTGGCTTCAAGACACTTGGGGATTTGCGGACAAATCCGTTCGGCATTCCCGATATCTGGCAATGGCAGAACTACGGTGACATCCTGTTTTCCAGACGCTACTGGCGGATGCTGTGGAATTCGGTGTTCATTTCGACCTTCACGGTTTTCCTGACGCTGGCCGTGGCGGGTATGGCGGCGTTCACTCTGGCCCATATCCGTTTTTTCGGGTCTGGCTATCTGTTCAACTACTTCTTGCTTGGGCTGATGTTTCCGGTCGCCACGGCAATTCTGCCGCTTTTCATCCGCATCCGTGATCTGGGGCTTCTGGACAGTCACTGGGGGGTTATCCTGCCACAGGTCGCGTTTGGCCTTGGGATGAGCATACTTCTGATGCGCAACTTCTTTCGCAACGTCCCTCAGGAGTTGTTTGATGCCGCTTTCGTGGATGGTTGCAGCTACATCCGCTTTTTCTGGGCCGTAACGCTGCCTTTGTCACGGCCAATCATCGCCACGGTTGGTATTGTCGCTTTTGTGCAAAGCTGGAACAATTACATCATTCCGCTGATTTTGCTGACCTCGGAAGAAAACTATCCCTGGCCGCTCGGCATTATGTCTTACCGGGGCGAGTATGGCACAGACTGGCAACTGATCCTGGCCTTCATCACCCTGACGATCCTGCCGACAATCATCGTATTTTTCGCGGCACAAAAGCATATTATCGCAGGCCTGACGGCTGGTGCGGTCAAGGGTTGATTACCTGAACGGCTGCTACAGGGCAGCTGCCCTGTCAAACGGCACGACTACCCCACACGAAAGGCGCCACAATGGCAAAAGTCTCGATAAGCAATGTCTACAAATTCTATGGGGCAATAGAGGTTCTCCATGGGGTCTCGATAGAAATCGAGGATGGAGAATTCGTCGTTCTTGTCGGCCCCTCCGGCTGCGGCAAGTCGACATTGCTGCGGATGATCGCCGGCCTAGAGGCAATTTCAGACGGGACAATTTCCGTGGATGGGCTTGTGATCAATGATGTTGCGCCGAAAGAGCGTGATATCGCGATGGTGTTTCAGAACTATGCGCTTTATCCGCATATGACTGTCAGGGAAAACATGGGCTTTTCGCTAAAGCTGCGGGGCAGTTCAAAATCTGAAATCAACGCAGCGGTCGAAAAAGCCGCGGCCATTCTTGGGCTTGGGCCGCTTCTTGAACGGATTCCCCGCGATCTTTCGGGGGGGCAGCGCCAGCGCGTCGCCATGGGCCGGGCGATTGTGCGCGACCCCAAAGTCTTCCTGTTCGATGAGCCGCTGTCAAACCTTGATGCAAAGCTGCGGGTGCAGATGCGCACCGAAGTCAAGGACCTGCACCAGCGCCTGAAATCAACCACCGTGTATGTCACCCACGACCAGATCGAGGCGATGACAATGGCCGACAAGATTGTTGTGATGCATGACGGCATTGTAGAACAGGTCGGAACGCCCCTGGAATTGTATGACAAGCCGAAAAATATGTTTGTTGCGGGGTTTCTTGGCTCTCCCGCTATGAATTTTATACAGGGGACATACCGATCAGGCGAAAGGCCGATGCTTGATGTTGGCGAAGGCCAGCTTGTGCCGATCATGCCGCAGGCAAATGTCGCCGACGGTGTCAAAATCGCATTGGGCATCCGTCCCGAAGATGTCGTCATTGATCACGATGATGGGCTTCCGGTCCGTGTTGGTGTAATTGAACCCACAGGTGCGGAAACCTATCTTTTCGCACGCCACCATGAAACAGAAATTGTGTGCGTCCTGCGCGAACGGGTGGACCTGAAACCCGGCGACAATATTAAACTTTCCCTCGCCAGTCCCGCCGCGCATCTGTTCGATTTAGCGACGACCCTGCGCCTTGAATAGGGCCTGCCGCGCAAAAGTGGGAACCGGTTTGCGTGTCCGTGACATGCGTTATCAATAGGTTACTGTGTGGCACTGCCGATGTGTTTGCGCACTTTTGCAAGGGCCGCGTCCACCGTGGCAGCATAATGGACCAGCGGGCGCTTCAGGCCATGTGTTATGAATGCCCGCCGGATATCCCGGCTGCCCCCGGTCAGCCACAGTGACACGCCCCGCTTATGCGCCTTGTGCGCCAACCCCTCGATCATGTTCGCACCTGTCGAGTCAAGAAACGGCACCGCCGAGAAGTCGATGATCAGGGCTTTGTGCGTGTCCTGAATGCGATCCAGCACTGACCCGATGGACGCTGCGGCCCCAAAAAACAGCGCACCGTTGATGCGGTAGATGACGACATCGGGGTTTGCGGTCCGCGCGTCGTCATAAGCTGCGCGCGGGCGCGCGGTGTCCGCCTCGTCGCCCCGAACGAAAGCGGTGTTGGTGGCAACCTCGGTGGTGCGGCTCATGCGGTGGATGAACAGAACTGAACCAAGCGCGAAACCAACAACGATGGCTTCGGTCAAATCGCGAAAGATGGTCAGGAAGAACGTGGCACCAAGCACCGTCGCCTCGCCCCAGCCGGAGCGCAGCAGAATGGCGATGGCAGGTTTCTCGATCATGTTCCAGGCAACGACAGCAAGCACCCCCGCAAGCGCGGCCAGCGGGATATAGGCGGCAAGCGGCGCTGCAATAAGCATGAACATAAGAAGAAAGACAGCATGCAGCATGCCCGCGACAGGTCCGTGCGCGCCCGCCCGCACGTTGGTTGCCGTCCGCGCGATGGTGCCTGTCACGCAAAACCCGCCAAATAGTGACGATCCGATATTGGCCACGCCCTGCGCGACCAGTTCGCAGTTCGACCGGTGCCTGCGCCCTGTCATGCCGTCAGCCACGACCGCCGACAGCAGCGATTCAATCGCGCCAAGCAGCGTGAAGGAAATCGCGGCCGGAAGCACTGCCACAATCTTGTCGATGGAAAAACCGGGCAGCAGTGGCGCCGGAAGTGATGACGGGATTCCGCCGAATTTTGTGCCGATGGTTTCGACAGGCAGGGCCACAAAGGTAGTGGCCGCCGCCAATGCAACCGCGATAAGCATGCCCGGCCAGTGCGGACGCCAGCGGCGCAGGCCAATGATAATCCCGACCGTGGCGGCTGAAAGGGCGATGGCGGCGGGTGTGACGCTTTCGCGGGCCAACCACAGGGCCGGAATCTTTTCCAGAAGTTCGCCCGGCTCATGCTCCAGCGTAAGCCCGAAGAGTTCCTTGACCTGACTGGCAAAAATGATGACCGCAATTCCGGCCGTGAAACCGACGGTCACCGGAAAGGGAATGAACTTGATGAACGTGCCAAGGCGCAGGAACCCGATCACAGCCAGCATCAGGCCCGACAGAAAGGTTGCAAGGATCAACCCGTCGATCCCGTGCAGCGCAACCGTGCTGGCGACCAGCACGATGAAGGCCCCCGCAGGCCCGCCGATCTGGAAACGCGAGCCACCAAGCATCGAGACAAGGAAGCCGCCGACGATGGCAGTGTATAGCCCCTGTGCGGGGCTGGCGCCGGACGCAATGGCAATGGCCATCGACAGCGGCAGCGCCACGATTGCAACAGTCAGCCCCGCCACGGCATCGGCGCGCAGCTGCGCAACGCCATAACCCTCGCGCAGAACAGTCACAATTTTCGGTGTATAAAGCTCGGCGAAGCTGGGAGCATCGCCTTGAATGATCGTCTGGTCTTTCATCTGTGGCCGCACCTGTGAAAAGGACGCGGCGGGATCGTCGGCTTGCAGTCGGCGGTCGCCGTCGCGGGTTGGATTGCTAATGGTCTACCGAAGGCCCCTTCAGTCTTACGCCGCGCCCACCTGTCGTGCTGACAGTGCTTTCGCCGATAAGTTCGACGCCCGCGCGTTCAAGTGCTGCGATCACCTTTGTCAGGCTTTCAACGACACCACGCACATTGCCGCGGCTGGCCTCCATCCGCTGGATCGTCGGAACGGAAAGCCCCGCAAGTTCGGCCAGTGTTTTCTGGTCGATGCCAACAAGGGCACGCGCCGCGCGCATCTGGGGGCCAGTGATCATGAAAGATATCCAGAAAGGTATTACACACCGTTAACGCATGCATATTGATATGTAAAACATTATTGTTGTTTCCACTGTGATGGTTGGCATCCAGACACCACGGCGTGCAGTCACCCAACCTTTGTGGCGGGCACAAGGGCGAAAAGGGGGGTGTTTATCAACTCCATTCTGGCTGTATCCCCCTTGCAGGGCCAGATCATGGCAACTGGCCCGACCGCGTTGCCCAGCCGCGCATTGCGCGCAATCGCACATAAATGCGGTGACCCCGGATGACAGGCAGCCAATGTGCAGCGGCCGGACACCTTTGTCCGGTGTCCCGGACTTACATCCTCAGAGCAGGAAAATCACCGCCAGCCCCGCAGGCAAGGCGGGCAGTCGCAACAGCTCAAGCAGCGGCTGTCGGGCTGCGCCGATCACGGCAAAACTGATAAGCCATAACCCCAACGCGATCTGTGCCATTGCAGCCAGCGCCGCAAATGGCATGGTGGCAAGGTCCAGAATTTCGGGATTGGCGATAAAACCCAGCGGGATTATGAACAGGCCAACCCCCAAACGCATCGCATTTCCGGCAACCGGCAACCATGGCGTCTTTGCAATCGCAGCTGCAATGAAGACATTGCCGCAAACCGGCGGTGTGATGGTGCATAGCAGCGCATACCAGAATACGAACAGATGCGCCTGCAAATCCGGCAACCCCATGCCCACAAGCGCGGGCGCAGCCACCGCAGCGCAGATCACATAGGCCGCAGTCGTGGGCAATTCCATGCCAAGCACCAGCGCGGCCAAAGCCGTCAGCAGCAGGGCAATCCACAACCGCCCGTCGGATGCAGACAGGATCAAGGAGGTCAGCTTGACCCCCAGCCCGGTCATGTTGAACACGCCCACCACAATCCCCGCGCAAACGATGACGGCTGCGATGATCGCCACCTGTTGCGCGGCTGTGACCACAGCAACCAGGGTGCGGCGATACCAGCCCTGTAGCGAAACCGTGCCATCGGCGTCAAAGATCAGCGTCACCCAGGTCACGACGGTGGCAAACACGGCCGCATAGGCAAGCGTATAGCTGGTGAAAACAAGTGTCCCCACAAGGATCGAAAACGGCAGCAGGAAAAATGGCACGGACCGCGCCACCACCCCCCAGCCGGGCAGCGCATCTTTCGGCAACGCAGCCAGATTGGTGCGCAATGCGTAGACATGCACGCCGAACCACGCCGCCATGAAAAACAGGATCGCGGGCAGCAGTGCTGCAACCATAATCTCGGTGTAGGGAACGCGCACCAGTTCCGCCATCACGAAGATGCCTGCCCCCATCACTGGCGGCAGGATCTGCCCCCCGGTCGAGGCCACGGCTTCGGTCGCGGCGGCCAGTTGCGGCGGATAGCCCAGTCGTTTCATCGTCGGGATGGTGATCATCCCGGTCGAGGCCGTATTCGCCGCAGCCACCCCCGAAATTGATCCGTAAAAGGCCGATGACAGGATTGCCACCTTTGCCGCACCCGCGCGCGCGCGGCCCGCGATTTGTGTTGCAAACGACATGAACCCTGCACCCGCCTGCCCGGCCGAAATGAACCCACCCAGGATCACGAACATCGCGATTGTATCGACGGACGTGCCCGTCAGGGTGCCCCATAACCCGCCTTCGGTTATGGTCAGGGTGCCCAACAGATAATCGACCGGCATCCCGCCATGACCAAACTTTCCGGGGATGTAGGCGCCAAAAAACGCATAGGCCAGCACGATTGTCGCGACAGCGGGCAAAACGATCTTGATCGCGCGGCGCGCCATTTCCAGCACCACCACAATCAGCGCACCCGCCAAGGCAATCTGGACAGGGCCGTTAAGCGCGCCGTATTGTTGGATCAGATCGCGCCGGTTCAGCATGATCAGCACACAGACCGTCAGGCCAATGGCAAGAAACGCCCAGCCGGACCAATACGCGGCCCGCCCCTGCCGTGCTGCCGCGCCAATCACGAAGATCCACGGCAATGCCAGGGCCAGATGCGCCGGTCGGGTGATCAGGTTGGGAATAAGGCCTGCAAAAGCGTTCCACATGTGAAACCCGACCAGCGTCACTGCCAGCCCGATTGCGATTGCCCCGAAACGCTGGTCTTCCAGCTCGACCGATAGCCATTTCTCAAAAAACGACGCGTGTTTCATCGAGCCTCCGATGTCAGCTATCGAGGCAGCACCGACCGACCTCGCATTTGCGCAATAGTGGAAGGGCGCGCGCAATCACATGTGTCAGGCGCGCGCCCTTATCTTGTGTGTTATCTTCTAGCTTGGCAACACAGCCTCAGGCTCAGGGCATATCCACGCCACGTTCGGCATAAAATTCAACAATGCCTTCATGCAGTGGCGCGCCCAGTTGCGGGACAAGATCAGGTGTTACACCCGCCCACCAAGGGTTTGTGTCAGCCATACCTTCGCGCTGTTCCCAAAAGGCCGATACGATTGCCAGCGCGGTATCATCGTCCATATTGGTTGCATATGCGCCCACGGGCACGGCCATGGTCGCAATTTCGTCTTCTACCCCTGCATAGGTATTTGCGGCAACGGTCACCGCGCCCGCACCGGGGTTTGCGGCGATGATTGCATCGCGCTCTTCTTCAGTGAAGGACAGGATGCGCACGGGCAGTGTGGCGGCCAGTTCCTGCACCTGTGGCGTGGGATGGGCCGAGCATGTCGCATAGCCGTCAACCTGATTGTTGCGCAACGCCGCCGGTGCACCGGACAATTCCATTTCAGGGGCAGTGACACTGTCAGCGATGCCCAGCGTTTCGAAAATCGACGCGACCTGACCCTGACAGAATGTGCCCGTCCCGCCCGAGATAAAGCTGCGCCCGGCCAGATCAGCGGCGCTGTGAATGTCACTGTCGGCGCGAACCACCAAATGAATTGTGATAAACGGCATCGGGAAAAGTGTGCGGATGCTGTCGAAATCGCCCTGCTCGAACGGGGCTTCGCCTGCTTGCGCATCGGCAATCAGGTTCGGCGGGGTGGTAAACAAGAACGCACCGGGCCTGCGACCTGCTTCGGCAACGTTCTGGACGGACCCCTGACTTTCTTCGACCGTTGGCTGGATTGCGCCACCGGATTGCGCACTAAGCATTTCACCCAACTGAACCATCATCACATAATACGAACTGGTCGATGATGCTGATTTCAGCGTGACCCGCGTTTCTGCTGTGGCCATGGATGCCACGGTCAGGCCCGCGCCCAGTGTAATTGCGCCTAAACCCATGTATTTAGAAATTCTTGTAGTCAGCATTTAAATCTCCTCCCCCTTGAGTGTTGATGATGAAATGCATCAATCAGGCGTGCAAAAGAGCAGCTTTGCCCGTGTTTGACAAGTCCGGCCCCGCGCCTGAACGCGAATTTCGGGCGGTGCTGCATGAAGTTAGGAATTGACGCTACACGCTTTGGAAACCGGCAATCGCGACAGGGTGTCCGACCAGAAATTCCATGCCACCTTGCGACACGGGCTTGCCAGTCGTCGGAAACAAAAGGCCCGATACGCCAGTGCAATACTAACCCCGCAGCGCCGATAAATCCGTTGAAATTCGGGTTTGTCTCCTGGAAGAAACAGCCAAGTATATGCGGAACCCAGATGTTCAGGCCATATTTAATCACCCTATGGTTGAGGAAACCTGATGACATAGCGGGTTTTTGCTTAACTTTGAAGTCTGGTGGCGCTAAGCTGAAGCTTGTGACGTAACCAGTTGGAAGAGCCTAAAACAAAAAAACGAAGGGACATCACATGGGTCGCACGAATTCAGTTTTCATCGGGATAGCGCTTATATTACTTGTTGCATTCGGGAAAACGGCGCTCGTATCAACCTTCTTCCTTGATGAACTTACGCGGACAGGGCCGGTGTTGTTATTGCTATACCTGATATTTACTCTCCTTACGGGTTTGGCAATCTTCGTCATATATCGGTTTTTCGGGCATCTGGTCACGTTACCACATGATTCTAAATCTTTTTCTACGCCTCTGCATGAACCGGGGAAAGAAAACGTTGTTGAAATGCACGCCCGCGACTGGGGGCGGTCAAAGGCAGAAACCGACGTTGCAATTCTTGTCGTCAAAGGGTTTTCGAATGCGGAAATCGCAAAGATGCGCGGCAGTGTTCTGTCGACAGTAAAATCGCAACTCGGTTCTATTTATCAAAAATCCGGTCTGGAAAACAGATATCAACTTATCGCTTTCGTAACGGATGAAGTTTGTGACGCAGCGAAAGCCACACAAAGCAACCAGAACGCGAAACACCAGCGCGCCTTGCTCAAGGTGCTTTCCACACCTGACCCGGAAGAAAACGCAGCGAATGTTGCAGTAGGTCCAAGCAGCGCTGCAATGCCCAAGAAGGCAATAAAATAGATTTGTTGCGCAGATTAACGCAATCAATATGACACCCCCGGCCCTACTGCGTGCAGGGGACTTCCAGCACGACAACCTCGGCGCCGCGCCGGTGGCGCACCAGACATGCGGCGTTGGGTTCTGCCGTTTCCGCAACTTGTTCGCGCGGGCCAAGCAAGGAATCCATCGACACTTCGACTGTTTCGGTCACGGTGTTTTCATCCTCATTCAACCCCACCAAAGCTAGGGTAAGCGACCCTGCGGATTGCGCCTGCGTCAGGGCTGCAATGTCCTGCGGCTTTGCGGCTATGGTGATTGTGCGCGCGATGATCGGGTTGCTTGTTGCCTCGTTGGAAATCTGGTCAATTGCGATGATCTTTACATTTGACCGGATCAGCCGTGTAACGCTGGTGCCATTGCGCCCGGCTCCGGTCCAATAGACATCGACACGGTCACCGGGGCGCAGAAAACCGGACACACCTGCGACCACATCAACACGCAATGTGAACGCGCGCGTGCCTGCAACAAGGCGCGACGCGACGCCTGCATCTTCACCGGGCGCGCTGACTTTCGCCTGCAACAGCGGCTCGTCGCGTTCCATCGTGCGCAAAATCGTGCGCAGCTGGTCTTCATCTGACGGGAAAATGTCATCACGTTTGCGAAACGCGCCCGCGGGCACATTCCCTTCCGGCCACCGGATCAGGCGCACATCTTCCGGCCGCAAGCGTTCACCGTAATTCAACTGGCGCGTGACCACAAATATTTCCGTGGTCGGCAGGATTTGCTGCTGCTGTTCGGCCAGTCGCGTCTGATACTGATGATACGGTCATGGATCGTCTTGGCGGCCACACCGGCCAGACCAATCCCCAACAGCAACACCAGCGCAAGAAGCACTCTCATATAATGGTTCCTCCCTTGGGTGGGTCAGAAAATCGCGGCGCAGGCGTGTCGCCCGATATGGGTGCGCAGGCCATGGTCATTGAACAAGCCTTGGCGCGCCGCAGGTGGTGTCCACAAGTTCCAGATCCGCGGTGCCCACCTGAACACCTGCCGCATCCAGCGTGACCTCTAGTGCGGCGTCGACAATGCCCGCAACGCCTGCAAGCAGACCCGTCTGAAGCAGGCCAACTACAGGATTTAGCAGCGGCTCCAACAAAGCACCCACAAGGCTTTCATGTTCTGGTTTAACGCGAATTGACAGTCCGCCATTGCCAAGCAAACTACTGATCGCGCCGGATAATAGCGCTTTTGAAGAGATGCTCTGGGGATAATCCATACTTTTCTGCGTGAAGGTGACTGTGCCGGTATCGCTGGTCCCCACAATGGCACCTCCTTTCGCCTGAAGCGTCAGTTTTATGTCTGGGAGCAGGAGAACCTTCAGGGAAATATCCAGCAAGTCCGCATAGTCCAAATCCGCAGGTGTAAGTTTTGGGCCTGAAATAAATCGTTCCTCGCTGAACTGTCCAAGAAACAGTTCGGCAACATGCGGGCCGCTTGCCCCGTCCAGCGGGTTCGCCCCTGTGTCAAAAGCGGCGACAACAGCATTAGGGTGGTCGGGGCGGCAGTTTACATAGGTCAGTTCAGCTTCTGCATTCGCGACTTCCAGATAAAGCGGCAAGCGCAGTGAAAGTGCTTCTACCCCGATGCCAAGTGATCCCAATAGGTTCGGATTTAATTCCAGCTCTGTACGAAGACGGGTCTGCGCAGTGTGCAGTTTCGCGCCCGGTTCACCGACGGACACCCAGCCCGAATTCTGTGCGCGTTCCTGCACCAATAGTTCTGCATCAAGGTCCAATAACCCCTCGATGTTCACATCGACATCAAGATCAATCGCGCGGCTTGCAGAAATGACATCCAGCGTCGCGGCCAGAATATCCAAGGCGGATAGTTCTGTTTCTTTCAGAATTCTGACCAGAAAATCATCACTCTTCAATCCAAGTGGCTGGCCAAACACAGATACAATGCGCGCCAGTTCCACATATTGCGGGGTGGATTCAACCGCAAGCTGGTCAAGGAATTCGGCGGCCTGCCCTGTTTGCGTTCTGGCCAGACTGGCAAGAATTTCCGGCAAGCCGATTTGCAGTGCAAGCAGGTCGACATAATTGCCGGCCTCGAACCCGATTTCGGTGGTCAGTTCATCCAGAAATGCCAGAAGTGTGACCCTGCCGTCCAAAAGCGCTTCATGATCCAGCGCCGTCAAGGTGATGTTCGCGCCAGTCAACTGTTGTATGACGCCCCCTTCCAGACGCGCCAGACCAGACCCCAGCGTGAAACTGGCACCGCTGGGCTGCATTGCCGTTGCGGTCGCGCTTAGCTCGATTGAATTTTGGTTCAGAAACATCTGCGCAAACGTAAGCGGCGTGGCATTGCTTACATCAAGCTGGACTGCATTCACCCCGTAATTGCCGGATGGCAATTCGGTGAAGCGCGATTCAGGCGCAATGTCGGGGTTCAGCATATAGCGCCCGTATCGAAGCGCTTTCAACGCGTCGGGCGTGGCCGCGTTACGTTCTAACATGGTGCCCGCGCGGGCTGGCGCATTGGTCAGGTCAACGACCGCGCCCATGGCGGCCAGATCGGCCTGCGCTTGCAGGCGGTTCTGGTCGCGGTAAATCTGGCCCAGATCAACGCCAAACGCCACGAACCCGAACAAGACCGTCAACAGCAACGCCACGATGATTGCCACGGCGCCATCCTCGCTGCGGGTAAACCTGCGAAGGGTTGGGGGCTTAATAGGCAAGATAGGCCCTCCCCACGATTTCAGATATACCCAACCCGAAAAGACTGTTGGCCAGTTCAAGCAGCGACCCGTCAACCGCGTAGATGACCGTCACCTGCACATCGGCCAGCGCGCCGTCGGTCACGTCAACAGTCCAACTGATCGCATCCTGACGCAGCAGCGGGTAACGTAGCTTCGCGTTTATGATATAATCCTTCGCAAGCTCTTCGCGTTCATCGTCTTCCAGCCCCTTCACCGAAACGCGGGCCGCTTCGGCAGCAAGCTGCTGGACGGAATGCGACACGCCGAACAGATATCCAAAGCTGATGGTTCCGAACACCAATGCAATCAGCAGCGGCGCAATCAGGGCAAATTCGACCGCGACAGCACCTTTCTCACCTGCGCGAAATAATTGGATGGGCTGCCTTATTTTGCCTTGCGGGGTCATGCGTCACATCCCCCCGATGATGTTATCAAGCACGCGGATGACGGCGGGGCCAACAAGCACGACAAACACTGCGGGCATAATCAGGAACACAAGCGGGATCGTCATAAGAACAGGCAATCGCGCGGCCTTTTCTTCGACCCGGAACAGGCGGTCGGCGCGCTGTTCGCGCACCAGCGTTCTGATTGCGGTGCTGAATGGCGTTCCATGGCGTTCGGCTTGTAATATTGTTTGCGTGAACTGCCCTATTTCAACAAGGGGCACGCGGATCGCAAGATCATCAAACACTTTCTTGCGGTCATTATTCACCTTCAATTCATTCAGAACGCGGCTTAATTCCGTCGCAAGTTCGCGGTGCAGCGCCTTCAATTCCCGCGCGACACGTTCCAGCGATGGCTGCGCACCCAACCCCGCCTCGGAGGCAATGACAAACAGTTCCAGCATATCCGGCAAGCCATCGCGAATGGCCGCAAGCCGCCGGTTCCGGCGCAGGCCAATCAGAACGTCTGTCGCCTTGGACAGGAAGAGCCCGAACCCCGCAACCAATGCCACCTGAAAAACAAGGCTGGTTCCCGCAGACGGGAAAAGCGCAATCCAGATCAAACCGGCAATACAACACAACCCCGGCACGATGGTCTTGACGAATGCATAGATAACCACTGCGTCACGCCCGTCGAATCCGGCCGATGCCAGAAACGCGCCGCTGCGGCGCGCCTCTCCACCGCTCATGATTGTCAGGCGCTCCCCTATACTGGCGGCAATACCGCGCAAGGCCCCTATGGCACCGGTTGCCAGGGATGGGCTGATGCTGCGGGGCCTGCGCGTATTTTCACGCCCGATTGCGCGCGCAATACGCTTGTCGTGCTGCGCACCAGCGGTCGTTGCAGATATCAGCGCGCCAATGGCAAACACGATGACACCCAAGGCAACCGCTGCCAGAACAAAGGGATAGATGTCCGCATCAAACATCAAGCCGCCCCATCCTGAACAGAACAAGCATGCCCGCTGCCAGACTGGCCAATCCCAGCCCCGTCATTGCGCGGCCACGCGCATCCTGAACCAGCGGCAGCAGATAATCGGCGTTTATGGCAAACAGCACCGCCGCAATCGCAAAGGGCAGCGCACCAAGGATCATGGCCGACGCACGCGCTTCTGCGGACAGGGCGCGTATCTTCTTCTTTAGCTTCAGGCGCTCGCGCAACTGCTCGGCCAGGTGTTCGATTGTTTCGACAAGGTTGCCGCCCGTCTCGGACTGAAGATGCGTGGCAACACTGAAAAACCGCACCTCTGGAACGTCGACACGGTCGGCAAGTCTGCGCAGGGTTTCGTTCAGGCTATGGCCAAGGGCCAGCATATCGCGGCATTTTTCCATCTCCAGCTTCAGCGGCGCTTGCGTGTTCTGGACAACGACATCCAGCGCATCTGACACTGGCCGCCCCGCCCGAAGGGCGCGCGCAAATGTATCAAGCGCTGTCGGCATTTGTGCAGCAAAGGCACTTGCGCGCCTGGCAGTCGAAATGCACAGAATTGACCAGCCCGCCATGCTGGATGCAACCAAACCGGCAACGATGCCAGCCATGGGCGGCATCAGCATGATGAAATGCGCGAATGCGGCACTACCGATTGCCCCGACAAGGATTAACCCCAGAAAATCACCACTGCGAAGCGCGATGCCCGCCTTTTGAAGCGCGGCATCCAGCGCCAGCCCGCGCCAGCCGAACCGCGCCGTTCTGCGTGCCCTTTCGCCCCGTGTCGCACCCTTGGTGCTTGCGAATGCGGCAACAGCCTGACTGTCCAATGCGCGGCTGATGCGGATTGCCCGCCCTTGCCGCTTCCGGTCCAGCGATATGATTGCCAGCAATCCAAATGACGTAAGCGTCAGCAAAATTCCCAGAAAGAGCAGCAGCGTCATCACCATCCGTCAACTCCTCAGAACATCATCAAGCGCTTTTGACAGCCCGAATTCGGCAGCGCGTGATGCGGCCATGGGACGATATCCTGTGCTGTGAAATTCGCCCGAAACGGTATTTCGCCCGCTCTCGTGGCCTATCCTGAAGGTAAAGATATCTTGCAGCGTAATCACGCCGCCATCCATGCCGGTGACTTCGGAAACCGATGTGACGCGGCGCGTTCCGTCGCGCATTCTTGCTACCTGAATAATCAGGTTCACTGCATCCGCCAACTGGCGGCGAATGGCATCGGGGGAATGGTTGTAATTGGCCAGCGCGCATATCCCTTCAATCCGCGTCAATGCCTCTCTGGGGGAGTTTGCGTGCAGCGTGCTCATGGACCCGTCATGGCCGGTGTTCATGGCCTGCAACAGGTCAAGGGCTTCCTCGCCCCTGATTTCGCCGATTATTATGCGATCAGGACGCATGCGCAGGGCATTGCGCAACAAGGTGCGCATGGTGATCTCGCCGCGCCCTTCGATGCTGGGGGGGCGCGTTTCAAACCGGACCACATGGCCCTGTTGCAGCTGCAATTCTGCCGCATCTTCCAGCGTGACAATGCGTTCGCCACGCGGGATGCATTCGGACATGGCGTTCAGAAGCGTTGTCTTGCCTGAACCGGTGCCGCCGGACACAAGTATATTCAGCCGCATTTCCGCCGCCAGCGCCAGAAAAGCGGCCATCTTGCGCGTCAACGCGCCCTTTTCGACAAGGGTTCGCAGACGCATGGGCTGCGCAGGGAATTTGCGGATTGTAATGGCGGGGCCGTCAATCGCCAGCGGCGGGATGACAATATTGACGCGGCTGCCGTCTTTTAATCTGGCATCAACAAGCGGTTGGCTTTCGTCAATGCGCCGTCCCACCTCTGACACGATGCGTGATGCAAGGTTCAGGACATGAGTATCATCGCGAAAGGAAATGTCGGCTTTTTCAATCTTGCCATCGCGCTCCAGATAGATACGGTCGGCACCATTCACCATGATGTCCGTCACCGTCTCGTCATCCAGCAGCGGTTGCAACGGCCCGTAGCCCATCATTTCGTTAATGACAGCCTGCGCCAGCGCTTCAAGCTCTTCGGCATTGATCTGCACGCGGCGTTCCCGGACGCAGCTGCGCACCAGTCCATTAATCTCGGCCGATTTGTCGGTGTCACTCATGGCGCTGAATGCCGCAAAGTCGATATTGGCCGACACCTCGTCCATGATTTCGGCACTTTGCCGAAGAAACTGCGCCTTCTGGTAGGCCGCCCCCGCGCCCGACGGCGTGCAATCAACCTGCGTGACGACATGGCCATCATGCGACAGACGGCGCAGTGCAGATGTCAAAATCAGCCGTTGTTCTGCAATGGACACCGGCGCATCTGTTTGCTGGACAAAACTGGAAATAGCGTCATTCAGGTGATGCACTGACACCGGTTCGGAATGGTTTTCGGATTGAACCTTTTCCAGCACCCACGCCACAGGGGACCGTGCATCTTCTGAATCTGCGCCAGCGGTCATGTCATGACCTTCTGAAATGCTGATCGCCAGAACCCCCGCTTTTGGGGCCGGTGTTCTGCGGACAGATCACGCCACAGCGACCGGACATTTGCGCTGTAGTTCGACCCGCGCTTGACACAGACAACAGGCGCGCCCGCTTGCTGCGCCTTGATCATGGCATGTTCGCACAAAGGAAGTGTGCCGTGAAATTCCTGCCCGATGGCCAGTGCAATTTGCTTCTTGCGCAGCGCGGCGCCACCCCGCAGGTCGGACAGCACAGGGGCCACTTTCAGCGTGCGGTTCTCGCTCAGGCAGCCCTGCACAATGCGCGCATAGGCGTTGATGCTTGCGTATCCGGGTGCCAGAACGGGAACAAGCGCGTTCAGGTATTGCGCGATCTCGGGCTGGCGCAGCAACAGGGCGCGGGGCAGGTCGACCACCATAATGTCGAACATGGGCGACAGGTTATTCAGCAGCGGGCCAATGCCGGTTTCCAGTTCCATCGCATCCTGACCGTTGCGCGCCTGATGGGAATACAAAAACAGCCCGTCCCTGATTTCCAGCATGGATGCATCCGCGAATGTCTTGTCCACGCGCTTGGGGGCGGCCAATGCCTCCAGCAGGCCGGTTGTCGGGTCCTGGTTCAGGTCATGCGCCATTGACCCGAACCACAGGTCGAAATCAAACAGCCCGACGCGCTGCGCAATCGGGTCAAGCTTGGCCACATAGGCCAGATTTTCGACCAGACTGCTTGCGCCGACCCCGCCGCTGCACCCGACAACGCCAATCGCCAAAGCGCGCTTAACCGGCTGGTCGGCATTCGCAACCTTCTGCGTCAGAGAGGCAAGCACATCCGTTCCCCGCACCGGAAAGGGCAGGTATTCCAGCGCGCCCACAGACCGCAAGGCGCGATAGGTGCAAATACTGTCATGCTGGCCCACCACAACCAGCCGCGTGCCCGAGCGCACAATTTCTGTCACGCTTTCGCAGGCTTGCGGCAGGCTTTCATTGCCAATCTCCGCGATCATATGCTGCGCAAGCGGCCGGTCCGCCACCAGCCGCGCCGCCCCCGCAAGCCCGCCGCCGTGGATATTGTCTTCATTCCAACCCGCAAGGCGCGCGGTATCGTGCGCAATATCCTTGGCCTGTTTTGAAAAGACATATGCCGCGAAACCTGGATGGGATTGTGAAGGGGGCATGGCTTTTTACTTTCTTTTCTGTTAAAAAAGGAAGGTTTTATTGCGTTCCGCGGTTGGGGATTTTACCCCAACCGCACGGTTATTCTGCAATTAGATGGGAGGTTCAGAAAGCCACCAATTAGCAATCTGTCGGGTCCGCCGAAGCTGCGCATTCAAGCTCATCATTTACTGTCTCAAAGGCCGTGTTCACAGACCCTCCAAGCGTAGCAACCGCAGCAACAATCACAGCGCTAACCAAAGCCGCAAAAAGTCCATATTCGATTGCGGTTGCGCCATCTTCCTTTTTCAGGAAATTTTTAAAACGCTGCGTCATGTATTTTGTCATTTCAACTCTCTCCAACTTCCGGGGTATAAGGATCAGCCTTTCGTGCCGATACCATTGACAAAGCCCACGTCAGTCGATCTATGCAAGAATTAATGATTTATTCAAAATACCTATAATACCAAAGAATTATAACTTTGCCCCTTTGGTACTATGCCAGTTTTCAAAAGTATTATGCATCCAACCCGAATCTTTTGCATAAATCCATTGGGGGATTCATATGGGGATTCCAGTATCATGGCTGAAAGGTATAAGCAGACTGTCCGCCTGCAAGGTCAGGAATTGACCCCGCTTTAACGAAGCGCTTACGCGTCACTGATGGGGCATCCGCGCCTGAATGCAACGCAATCCCGCGCCTCAGCGCGCCATCGTGGACCGCTATGATCGACGCAGACAATTGCCCCTAACAGGGCGCTGAAATAGTCCCTGAGCCGGAAGGCTGTCCCTTCATCAGGGCTGGGTCGGGGGATTGCGATGTCTGTCGGCGCGTTCGACATACGCGCCAGGTGCGGTTCTTCCGCGTCACACAGCCAGCAACCGGGGCAGTCTTGCGAGGTTGTTGGCGGCCATTGTCAGGATGAACCGCGACCGGACGCGATCGACGCCGCGATACATGGTCTGTGCCATGCCGCCGACGGTTTTCGCCCAGCCGAACGCCTCTTCAATTTTCTTTCGGTGCTTCTGGGACAGGGCGTAACCGGCATGTCGGGTGGTTCGGCCATCGATTGCTGAATATCTCGTTTTCTGGGCGATATGGGGCGTGACGCAGGCTTTGCGCAGGTCGGCAACGAACCCACCCGCGTCATACCCCTTGTCGGCCCCCAGCGTCATCTGCCGGGTCGATCCAGGGGAATGGCGATGAACCATGTCCAGGGCGGCCGTACGTTCGGCATGGCCGTCAGCCTGGGTCAGGTCGCCTTGCACGATCAGCCCACTCCGGTTCTCCATCAGCGCATGCCCGATGAAGCAAAGCATCGCCCCGGTGCCCGGGGACTTCTTGTAAAGGCGCGCGTCCGGGTCGGTGGTCGAGGCGTGGGTGGCATTGGACCGTTTCTCGCCCTTGAAATCGACTTCGGCATTGCGGTGGGGTTTGGTGGTGCGGGGCATCGGGTCGGTCTCGGTTGGGGTCTCGGAAGGCGCGGGCTCAAGCGTGGCATCTGGGGCGAGTGGATCGCATGGCCCGTCATCGTCAGGCGGGGTGGTCTCTGCCTTCGGCTGGAAGCTCTTCATCGACGCCCAAGCCTTCACCAGCGTGCCATCGACCGAGAAGTGGTCGTCCGACAGAAGCGGCGCGACCTCGCGATGGGCCAGAATCGCCGCCATCACCTTGCGCGACATCTGCGTGCTCAGCAGCCGGTCGCGGTTCTTCGTGAAGACGGTCGGGACCCAGACGGGATCATCGATACCCAGCCCGACAAACCAGCGGAACATCAGGTTGTAATTCATCTGCTCCATCAACTGACGCTCGGATCGGACCGAGAACAGGAGTTGCAGCAGGCTGGCCCGGATCAGCCGTTCCGGCGGGATCGAAGGGCGGCCGAAATCGGTGTAAAGCGCCTCGAACTCGGCATCGAGACTGGCGAGCGCGTCATTCACCACCTGACGGATCTTGCGCAAAGGGTGCCGCACCGGAATGCGCTCCTCCAGATCAACATAGCTGAACAGCGACCCGCTCGTCCCGTCCGTCCCGCGCATCGTCACCCCCGCCGTTACAGTGCAAAGAGTGAATCATGTTCTCAAACCGCTGTCGAGACAGGACTATTTCAGCGGCCTGCTAAGTCACGTTGCGCGCGACCATTCCACCGCTGCGGGTGGAATTAACCGGAAGGTCCGCACCCTATGACATCAGCATATAACAAGGGCATCATGCCCCTTCTGGCAAGGGTCAGTCGAAGCCGCGCAGATCACGGATATTTGCCGCCGTGCGGGTGCCGTAGGGTTCCAGCGCTGCAATAGCAACTTCGACGGGATCATGGCCGCTGACCAGTGCGGTGGTTGCCTCTCCCGCAGATTCAGCAAAGGTCGTGGCCTTTTCCATCAACATGGATACCGCATCCGGGGCGCCGATTGATCCATGCGCGAACATCATTGACCTGCGCAAGAATACTTCGCCTGCGGCCATCGCCATTGTCTGATATGCCGTCGCGAACTGCATCGCCGGTCGCATGCCGTCTTCACCATCGTCAATCTTGAACATCATTTCAATCCTTGCTTGCAAAGACGCGACAGGGCCTACAGCGTTTCAGTATTTTGTTGAATCACCGGAAACGCTGTAGGCCCTTTTGCCTGTGCTGGCTTAACGGGCGGTGATCTTCATATCTTCGGTCATTGCCGCGACGCGTGCTTCGATCGGCGCGGACACTTCCTTTGCGGCATTGGTATACATTTCACCTATGGCTGTGGCCTGCTGCATCCAGCCATCAAAAGCATGTTGCGCGAAGGACATCTGTTTTTCGACCAGTTCGGCCACCGATTTGACACTGGACAGGTCCTGAACGGCAGCAATGCTGTCTTCCTGGGCCTTTTGGGTATAGGCCGCAACTTCACTGCTGAAATTCTCAAGGGCTTTTGCAGAAATCTCGGACGCTTTGGAGAATGCATCGAAATTCTGCTGGCCGAAGGAACTTAGCCCCTGCATGCGTTCTGACACGTCCTCGATGCTTGCGCCCAAGGTTTTCTGCGCCTCCAGTGTCATGCTGGCAACCTGTGCGCTGGCGTCCTGAACCCCTGCAACAGTGCGTTCGGCCAGTGCGTTGCTGGTATCCGCCGCAGTGTTTGCCACGGTTGCGGTGTCATTGACGGCGCTTGACGCGCGTGCTGCTTCTGTGCGGGGTGTTGATTGCCTGGTCATTGAAATGCTCCATTGGGTTTGGCTTCGTTCCCCATACACTTGGGGACGATGCTGCACTGCAGCAAGGGGTGTGGCGCAATTAAACAAATGAACTTCGGCGGTGGCCTGCCGCACACAAACCGCCGGGGTGTTCATGCGGGCAGGCTTGGTTTATATGCTGACGCGAAATACAAATCCCAAACACACCGGACACAGACAGTGACGAACGACACCACACACCTTGCGATTCACGCGCGCGGGCTTGTCCGCCGCTTTGGCGATCTGACTGCTGTGGCGGGGATTGACCTTGACGTGCGGCGCGGCATGATCTTTGCCGTGCTGGGACCGAATGGCGCAGGCAAGACCACGCTGTTGCGGATGCTGGCCACATTGACCGCGCCCGACGCGGGCACCGCAACCGTGATGGGCCATGACATTACGGCCGCGCCGCAAAAGGTGCGCGCCTCGATTGCCATGACGGGCCAGTTCGCCTCGCTGGACGAAGATCTGACAGGGCGCGACAACATGATGATGCTGGCGCGGCTGTGGGGGTTTCGCGGTGGTGCGGCGCGGGCGCGCGCCGACCAGTTGCTGGCCGCGTTCGAATTGTCGGCCGCAGCCCGCAAGCAGGTCAAGAATTATTCGGGTGGCATGCGGCGCAGGCTGGACATTGCCGCGTCCCTTATTGTGACGCCGGGGGTGCTGTTTCTGGATGAACCGACCACGGGGCTGGACCCGTCAGCGCGGCAGGGCGTGTGGCAGTTGATCCGGCAACTGGCCGATTCCGGCGTGACAATTCTGCTGACCACCCAATACCTTGAAGAAGCCGACCAACTGGCCGAACGGATTGCCGTGATCGACCATGGCCGCAAGATTGCCGAAGGCACCAGCCGCGAATTGAAGGCCGCGACAGGGTCGGGTGTGCTGCATGTCTCGCTGGTGGATCAGACCCAACTGGATGCCGCTGCTGACCTGTTGGCAAACCGTCTGGGGGCCGTGGTTCAGCGCAGCCCTGAAGGGGCCGAGTTGTCCATCCTGGCGGGCACTGCCGCAGATGCCAACGCAGCGCTTACAGCCCTTATCGCAGACGGGTTCACCGTGGCCGATTTCCGCATGGGCGCGCCCAGCCTTGATGAGGTGTTCTTCGCACTGACGGGCAAGGCCGACACATCCACCACCACGCAAAGCCCGCTTGAGAAGGCAGCGCCATGACCGATATTACCGCAACCCCCGCCGAACCCCTGCGCGACAGCCGCGCGCCCGTGGGCGGCGCGCCCGGCATAGCCGCCTTGCAACATGTCGCCCCGCCTGCGCCACCGGGGCCAATGTCGAACGCGCTGGTGTTTGGCTGGCGCGCAATCCTGAAATTCCGGCATGTTCCCGAACAACTGTTCGATCTGGTCATGACACCGATCATGTTCACCTTGCTGTTTACATTTGTGTTCGGGGGGGCGCTGGCGGGGTCGCCGGGGGATTATCTGCAATTCTTCCTGCCCGGCATTCTTGTGCAAACGGTCGTGTTCAATTCGGTCTATTCGGGGATGGGGTTGTCCACGGATTTCCAGAAGGGGCTGTTTGACCGCTTCCGCACCTTGCCAATCTGGTCGCTGGCCCCCTTTGCGGGGTTGATGGTGGGCGATATGCTGCGCCACCTGATCGCGGGCGCGATTATTCTGGGGATCGGGCTGATCCTTGGCTACCGGCCTGAAGCGGGGCTGGTTGGCACAGTGCTGGCATTTGCGATGCTGCTGTCAATCGGGTTCGGCATGGGCTGGGTGTTTATTGTGCTGGGGCTGCTGGTGCGCACGCCGATGACAGTCATGACGCTTGGGTTTACGATCCTGTTTCCGATTACCTTCGCGTCGAATATCATGGTTGACCCCGCCACTATGCCCGACTGGCTGCGTAGTTTTGTCGATGTGAACCCCGTGTCACTGATGGCAACGGCGCTGCGCGGGTTGATGTCGGGCACTGCAACCCTGACGCAGATCGGGCTGGCATTGATTGCGCCTGTGGTGCTGACACTGACACTGGCACCGCTGGTCTTGTGGCTTTACCGGCGCAGATAGAATGCCAAGACCCGCCATGTAGGCGGGTCTGGCATTTTCGGGCGCTGCGATTACGCTGGCGCTTTATCCGGCATTGCATCGGTATCACCGCTTAGGAAACCGCCTGACTGGCGCTGCCAAAGATCGGCATAAAGCCCGCCGTGGCGCAGCAACGCGTCATGACTGCCTTGCTCCACGATGCGGCCCTTGTCCATCACCACAAGCCGGTCCAGCGTTGCGATGGTCGACAGCCGGTGCGCAATGGCGATGACGGTCTTGCCCGCCATCAATGTGCCAAGTTGCTCTTGAATCGCGGCCTCTACTTCGGAATCCAGCGCGGATGTGGCCTCGTCCAGCACCAGAACGGGCGCGTCTTTCAACAGCGCGCGGGCAATGGCGATCCGCTGGCGCTGCCCGCCCGACAGTTTGACACCACGTTCGCCCGCATGCGCATCAAGGCCACGGCGCCCTTTGGCATCGACCAGATCGCGCACAAAATCCCATGCCTGCGCGCGTTCAAGGGCGGCGATCACCTCGGCATTGGTTGCATCGGGGCGGCCATAGGCCACGTTCTCGCGGATGGACCGGTGCAAAAGGGCGGTATCTTGCGTGACAACGGCAATGGCGCTGCGCAGACTTTCTTGCGTCACGGTTGCGATGTCCTGACCATCAATGCTGATCTGCCCGCCTTGCAGATCGTGGAAGCGCAACAACAGGTTCACCAGCGTAGACTTGCCCGTGCCGGACCGCCCGATAATGCCCACCCGTTCACCGGGCCGGATGGTCAGCGACATGTCACCGATCACCCCGTCGCGCTGGCCATAGTGGAACGCGATGCGGTCAAACCTGATCTCGCCCTTTGGCACCACCAGCGCTTGTGCATCCGGCCTGTCATTCACCGCTTGCGGCAGGGCAATGGTGTTCATGCCGTCCTGCACTGTGCCAATGTTTTCAAACAGCCCGGCGATTTCCCACAAGACCCATTCCGACATCGCCCTGATCCGCGTGACCAGTGCAATCGCCACCGCGATGGCCCCGATTGAAATGGTGGCCATATACCAGCCATAGATCGCCACACCGGCGGTCGCGGCCAGCAGCATGGCGTTCATCATCTGCAATGCAACGGTCAGCTTGGTCACAAGCCGCATCTGCCGGTGCACAGTCACCATGAAACCGCTCATCGCGTCGCGTGCATAGTCCTGCTCGCGGCGGGTATGGGCGAACAGCTTGATGGTCTGGATGTTGGTGTAGCTGTCAACGATCCGCCCCGTCATCTGGGCGCGCGCATCGGCCTGCTGCATCGAGATGGCGCGCAAGCGCGGCACGAAATACCGCGCAATGGCGATATACGCAAAAAGCCAGACGATCAGCGGCAGCGTCAGGCGCAAATCCGCAGCCCCCACCAGCACCACCGCGCCGATGAAATAGACAACCATGAACACCAGCACATCAGTCAGCTTCATCACCGTTTCACGGATGGCAAGTGCTGTCTGCATGACCTTCTGGCTGACCCGACCGGCAAATTCATCCTGAAAGAAACTCATGCTTTGCCCAAGGATATAGCGGTGCGCAAGCCAGCGCGCGATCATCGGGTAATTGCCGAAAATCGTCTGATGCGTGACCAGCGATTGCATAAACACGATCAGCGGGTAGCCAATGACAAACAGCGCCCCAATGCCCACCAGACGCCACAGATTGTCATCCAGAAAACCCGCACGTTCGGCACTGCCAAGCCAGTCAACCAGTTGGCCCATCATGCTGATAATGGCAATTTCAACCACCGAAATTGCCGCTGTAAGCACGGACATCACCACCAGCCACGGCACCATCGGCCGCGAATAATGCAGCAGGAACGGCAACAGCCGCGCGGGCGGGCGCAGGGCTGCGTCGTTCGGGAACGGGTCTACGCGGCGTTCAAAATAGGCCAAAAGGCCCTTTTCACGCGGTTTTTCTTGCACTCTCATATCCATCCTGCACATCCTGAAGTCTTGTCAGGGGGTATTGCTACAAGTTCAAGTGCACTTTAGGTCAAGTGGAAAATTCAAAACCCCGCGCTGGTTTTTCACGCCCCGCATCTGACGACAGCGCCGGGGGGCGTGTCAGATCAGCTTACGCCGGATCTGATGCCTTTGCTTCGTCAAGAACCCAATCCGCAAATGCCCGCACCTTGGGGCGTGTCGCATCCTCTTGCGGGTAGACGACATAATAGCAATAGTTCTGGCGCATGTCTGACGGGGTTCCGAACGGATGCACCAGCAGCCCCGCCCGCAGGTCTGCGGCAACGACAACCTGCCCGACCAGCGCCACACCTTGCCCGGCAATGGCGGCCTGCGCGACCAGAGTATCTTCGCTGAAGCGGGGCCCGTGTTCGGGGTCAATATCGCCCAACCCGCTGGCTTTCAGCCACATGCGCCAATTGGGCGCGAAGGCGTGCTGCATGCGCCATTGCGAATGCAATAGTGTGTGGTGGCGCAGATCGGTCGGTTTGCGCAGCGGATGCGCCCCTTCCAGCAGCGCCGGACTGCACACAGGGGCCGAAAGTTCCGACATCAGGCAGCGCACTTCCATCCCGTCATATTGCCCATCACCATAGCGCAGCGCCACATCAACATCGCCACGCTGGAAATCGGCCAGCCGGTCGGTGGCATCGATGCGGATATCGAACTGCGGATGCAGGGCACGAAACCCCTCCAGCCGCGGCACCAGCCATTTCGCCGCCAGTGACGGCGCAACGCTGATTGTCAGCGCGCCCGCGTCCTCTTGCCGGCGCATGTCACTGTAGCCTTCGGCAAGCAGGTCCAGCCCTGCGGTCAAGGCAGGCAATGCAACCCTGCCAGCATCCGTCAGCAACAATGCGCGTGTCAGGCGGCGAAACAGTTTTACCCCGACAATGTCTTCCAAGGCCCTGATCTGCTGGCTGATGGCGGCGGGCGTCACGTTCAGTTCGTCGGCGGCTTTGCTGAAGCTCATATGTCGTGCCGCCGCTTCAAACGCGCGCAGGGCATTCAGTGGCGGCAGTTGGCGCATGGGACCTCATAGACAAGAATAACTAATGCATAGCGCAGAAAGCATCGTTTGTCACGATGCCTAATTTTCCCCATGTTTAAAGCGTTGCCAGTGAATCACAAGATATTCTGGCCAGTTTTTGAATTAGGTTTCCTTGTCTACGGACAGCGCGACCCCAACCCACAAAGGTGACACATGCTTCCTTATGTCAACATGATCAACCACGACGCCAACGACACGCGGCGACAGGCCAATGAAGCGCAGGCCGCGGCAATCTATCAGGGTTTGCGCCGGACCGGACGTCTGGTTCGGACCGCAGCGCATGCGTTGCGCCGCCTTTGGGCCGCGCCGGTGCGGGCCTTGCATTCCCGACCGCAAAAGTCGGCACAGGTATCGGGCGGCTAAGCAGCGCCCTGCATTTATCCCTTCCAACCCCTCAAGATGGAGTGTCACATGCCCCTCAACAGCCTCATTCGGAAATGGCGGATGCGCACGCAGCGGCGTCGCCTGATCCGGCAGGACTTGAAAGCCTTTGCTGAAATCGACCCCGATCTATACAGCGATATCGGCCTTTTTCCGCAGAATTTTCACGAACAGGCCGAACGATCGGCAGATCGCAGATTGCGCATGTGCTGCGCACACTGAAATGACCGTCCGCAGCAACCGGAATGGTCCGGCCACACAGGGCGTTCATCCGGTTTGACCCTAAGCGCGATCACAGCCCCAGAAGCAGGCCCGCAATGCGCCCCCAACCATCAGACACATTTGCGTGCACACCCCCCCATTACCGCCGGGGGGGCAAAGCGGTCCTTCCCTTCGCGACAAGTTGCTTCTATCGCTGATCAGATGACCAACCAGAAGGAAAGCATGTGAAATTCATCGGCATCGTCACTTTGCTGGCGGCGGGATCTGTATGTGGCATGGCGCAGGCCGAATGCGCAGACATTGTTCTGCGTATGCACATCACAAAAGCCGATCATTTCAATTCCGCAGGAACGCGCATAACCGACGCTGCGGGTATTTTGCAGCAAAACCTGTATCATGTGAACAGCGCCCACCAGATTGACGCGCTGGACGCGACCGATCCCTATTTTCAGTCCCGCACCGCCCGGACCGCGTTTGCCAAGGCAGCGCGCAGCCACCTAAGCCAGACACAATCCGCGCGGATACAGGACATCACGCGCGAGAATGTCATCACAATCGGGGTCAATGGCTGCATTGATTTTGACACAAGGCTTGCGGATTACCGCATTTCGCACATCACCTTCTCTGATATCACGGATCAGGGCTACACTGCGCCGTTCATGCCCGCTGCCGATGACGCATCCATGTGGTCCGCGCAGAACCCCGAACTTCTGGGCACCCATTTCCACAAGACCATCAGCGCGCGGGATTTTCGCATTGCGTACCTGGTCAATCCGGAAGCAAAGCTCATGATGCTCGACACCGAATTCTTCTGCGGCACATTGGGCTGCTCTGCTGTGTTGCTTGATGCGCAGGACAATCTTGTTTGGGAAGGTGAAATGGTCGAGCAGGGCGTGTCTGTCATGGTCGCAGCGGACGGCAACATCATCAACATCTACAATGCAGACAATCAGCTTAGCCAGATCAGCATGCCCAGGTGACGCAAGCCGCCGCTTAACTGCTGTGCCGAAGCAGCGCATGCAGCACGCTGTTGATTGCGTCTTCATAGGCGGCGGACCCGGCGCCCGCGTCGCAGGCAAGGGCTGCGCGGTCGAACATGGCCGAAACCATGTCAGCCAGCGCGTTGATCTGCGCATCGTCCATGTCTGTGCCGATCACGTCCGACAGGCCGCGGCGCAATTCATGCCCGCCGGTTTCCAGATCGATCCGGCGCATGGTTTCGACACCAAGCGCGGCTGGCCCTTCGAGAAGTAGCAACCGAACACGTCCGGGCTGGCGCATCGCCTTGAAATAGGCACGCGCGCCGTCCAGAAGCGCCGCCATCGGGGATTGCGCGCCCGACGACCCTGCCTCGATCTCCTGCGCAACTTGTGCGGCCTCGGCCTCGACCACGGCCAGAAACAGCGCCTGCTTGTCCTTGAAGTGATGATACAGCGCACCGCGTGTGACCCCCGCCAGCTGCACGATTTCGGGCGTTCCCGTCGCGGCAAAGCCCTTTTCAAGAAATAATGCGCGCGCTGATCTGATCAGTGCGCGGCGCGTCTCTGCGCGCCTGTCGGAATTTGAACGCCTCTCTTGCATACATGCAGCCTGTATGTTAATTGATCACATACATACACACTGTATGTTTTTTGTAAGAAAGGCAAGTAATGAAAGTAACACAATACTATCCAGTGCTGATGGTCGCGGATGTGGCAGCGGTCAGCACGTTCTATCAGGCGCATTTCGGCTTCAGGCCGCTGTTCGACAGTGGCTGGTATGTGCATCTTCAATCCACCGAGGATGAATCCGTCAATCTGGCAATTCTGGATTGCCATCACGACACCATTCCCGTCGCTGCGCGAAACACCAAAGCGGCTGGCATGCTGCTGAATTTCGAGGTGCCGGACGCCGCGCAGGTGTATAACACGCTTCAGGCCAAGGGCCTGCCGATCCTGCTGCCCCTGAGGGACGAGCCGTTCGGCCAGCGCCATTTCATCACCCGCGACCCCGCAGGCGTGCTGATCGACGTGATCACCCCCATTGCCCCCAGCGCCGAATTTCTGGCGCAATATGCCGATGACGCTGTGCCGCAATAAAGGCGGCAGGCGTCAGCGCGTAGCCTGCGCGCCCACCCCATAGGCGCAAAGGAAAATACGCACGCTTTCCGTCGCGTGCCTGTGTCGCGCATCGCGGTCCGGTATGCCCGCGTCGCCCAGCAGCATTGCCGCACTGGTGGGCGCACCCATCACGATCCAGTTGAAAAAACTTGCAGCCTCAATGGTGTCGGGGGTGTTTAGCTGGCCAATGGCGGTGTAATGCGCGCAGGCCCGCGCCAGCCGGTTAATCGCTTTTTGTGGTCCGTTCTCGAACAGGGCCTTGCCAAGTTCGGGAAACCGCTCCACCTCGCCAATGACCATGCGGCGCAGTTGCATCAGGCGCGGGGTCAGCACCACATCCAACTGCTCGATCGCCGCCTCCAGCAAGAACTCCTGCACGGGCCGGTCATCCAGTGGCGCGCCAGGACCCTGTTCAAGCGTTTGCGCAGCACCACCTGACATCGCCACCACGACATCAATGAACAGCGCCTGCTTGGATTTGAAATGCGCATAGATGGTCTGTTTGGACACGCCCGCCCGTTCGGCCACCTGATCCATGCTGGCACCCAGAAACCCGGCCGTCAGAAACACATCTTCGGCTGCGGCCAGAATTTTCTGGCGGCTGCGGCGCATGCGGGTTTCGGCACCGTTGGACATGGTGTGACGCCTTCTTCCTGTGATCGCGCGCAGTTTAGCACCTTTGCTTGACAAATGGAACTGGACCGTCCAGTCTAATCAATGAGTCAAGATGCAGCGGGACAACCCAGATGACCGACGTAACATGCGCCTGCGGGCAGGTGGCCCTTACCCTTTCGGGCAAGCCTATCCTGAGCACTGAATGCCTGTGTTCGGACTGCCAGCAGGCGGCGGTGGTGTTTCAGGCATTGCCGGGCGCGCGCGCTGTTGTCGATGACAAGGGTGCCACGCGGTTCGTGCTGTATCGCAAGGACCGTGTCCGGTGCGAACGCGGGCAGGAATTTCTGGCAGAGCATCGGCTGACCGACGCCAGCACGACGCGCCGCGTGATCGCTACATGCTGCAACACGCCCATTTTTCTGGATTTCACCCAGGGGCATTGGTTGAGTGTGTATGGCGCGCTGTGGCCGGAAGGCGCACTGCCGAAGCTGGATTTGCGCACCGTGACAAAACACGCCCCGGCGGGTGTGGTGCTGCCAGATGACGTGCCCAACCCAAAGACCCATAATTTCAGCTTCTTCGCCAGACTGATTTTGGCCTGGGCGGCAATGGGGTTTCGGGTGCCACCACATGACTATGTGAAAGGAAAGCTGAATGCCCGCTGAAAGTGACAAGGTCGAGGTTGAAAACATCATGTCGCCGGGCAGGGTCCACCGCGTGGACCGCGCCAAATATGACGCCATGCGCGTGGCCTTGCTGTCTGTCCTGCCCATGTCCCCGCGGGGACTGACTGTCGCACAGGCCAAGGCGGCGCTGTTGCCGTTGCTGCCAGATGCGCTGTTTCCCGGCGGTGACAAGGCCGGTTGGTGGTTGAAAGCTGTGCAGCTTGACCTTGAAGCCAAGGGAATCATTGCCAGAGAAAACACCAAACCCTTGCGGCTGCACATCACTTAGCCAATCGGATAAGTTTTTATTGACACTGTGACCCGCGCCGCATAACTTAGCCATATGGCTAATCATGATTCCCGACTGGACCTGTTGTTCACCGCACTTGGCGACCCGACGCGGCGTGCGATTCTGACACGCCTTGCGCAGGGCGAGGCCAGCGTGACGGAACTGGCCGCCACCCACGACATGGCGCTGCCGTCGTTCATGAAGCACCTGCGCAAGCTGGAAGAGGCGGGGTTTATCACCAGTACCAAAACAGGCCGCATCCGGTCCTGCGCCCTGTCGGCGGATGCTTTCGCGCCGGTCGAGATATGGCTGGACGCGCAGCGTGCACTGTGGACCGACCGGCTTGACCGCCATGATGACTATGTCCGCAACCTTCACAGGAGAAGACAAGATGAAGCTGAATCCGAAAACTGATCTGAAGCTGGAACGCACCCTTGATGCGCCGCGCGCACTGCTGTGGGAATGCTGGACAACGCCGGAACATATAAGGCAGTTCTTTGTGCCCAAACCGCATCTGGTCAAATCCTGCGAGATTGACCTGCGCGTTGGCGGGCGGTTCAACACTGTGTTCGATGTGGATGGCGCAGAGATGAAGAACGAAGGCGTCTGGCTGGAAATTGTGCCCGATGAAAAGCTGGTTTTCACCGATGCTTATAGCGAAGGCTGGGCACCAAGCGAAAACCCCTTCATGACCGCAATCATCCTGTTCGAAGACGCGCCCAATGGCGGCACCCGCTACACGGCCATTGCCCGCCACCGCACCCCCGATGCCCGACAGTCACATGAAGATATGGGGTTCTTCAGCGGCTGGGGCACAGTTGCGGACCAGCTTGTCAGCTATGCCAACGCACTGAAACGGTAGGTGTGTTTCGCGAAGCGCTGAATGGGGGGCTTGCACTTGCAGGCCCCCTTTTCGGGCGACCGGCCTACACCTCGACCAGCGGCGCGAACCCGCCAAAGATCATGCGCTTGCCGTCAAAGGGCATTTGCATTTGTGCAAAGCGCGCATCCTGCATCATGCGGCGGGATCCGTCATCGCGGGTGGCCTTGTCGGGCCATTGCGTCCATGAAAACATCACATCTTCATCGGGTTTGGCCTGCACGGCGCGGCGGAAATCGGTAACGGTGCCGTCCGGCACATCCACGCCCCAATTTTCCATGATCCATGTCGCGCCATATTCCATAAAGATCGGGTCTATGTCTTGCGCAAAACTGCGAAACGCGGCGCGCCCGTCCTTTGGCACGGCACAGATGAAGCCATCAAAATACCCGCCCGGCTGGCGCGTGCCCAGTTCCAGAACCGGTTCAAACCCGCCATAGATCACGCGCTTGCCATCAAATGGCATGGGGTTGGTGTCCATGCTCAGACGCGGGTCGTTGATGGCGTCTTTCATGGCCGCGTCATGGATGGCCCTTGACGGCCACTGATACCACGCGAACACAACGGTTTCATCTGCCTGTGCCTTCACCGCCATGGGGAAGGATGTCAGCTTGCCATCGGGCACATCATCGCCCCAACATTCGGCACCGTGCAGCAGGCCGTAAGCGCGAAACCCGTCCATTGCCGTCGTGGCATGGGTGCGAAACGTGTCGCGGTTGGTATTGGGGACGGCGGCAACGAAGCCTTGGATATAACTCATCTCTCTCTTTCCTTTCATATGTGGGTTTTTTGCGTGGTATCAGTCTGCCGCCGCAAAATGGGCCATCTGGTCGGCATATGCTTTGGCGAAGGCAGGGCGCGCGGTGGCGCGTGCGACATAGGCGCGGCAGGCGGGCGCATCGGCCAGCCCGTCAAAGCGGTCAACAAGGCGCAGCACATCGGACATCGCGATATCTGCAATTGAAAACGCGCCTGCCAGCCAGTCGCGCCCCGCCAGAATCTGTTCGGTGTATTGCACCCGCGCCTTCAGAAACGCATCCAGATGCGCCCGCCCCGGTGTCTGCTCCGTGTCGCGCGCGAAGTGGAAGATCGACCAAGGCAGACTGGCCGCTTCGACCGAATTCAGCGCGGCGAAAAGCCATGTGATGACATCTTGCCGCGCGCGTGGGTCGGTTGGCATCAGCGCAGCACTGCGTTCGCCCAAATAAAGCAGGATCGCCCCCGATTCAAAGATGGTCTGGTCGCCATCTGTCAGCCACGGGACCTGCGCATAGGGGTGCTGTGCCATCTGGTCCGCATCAAGGTCGCGGAACGGCACGCTTGGCGTAAACGGCACGCTGGCCACGCGGTAGGGCAATCGCGCTTCTTCCAGCGCCCACCGCACGCGCAGATCACGCACATAGCCGCGCGGCAGGTCGGGCACCCAGTCAAGGGTTGTCAGTATCATATCGGGCATTGGCATATCCTTCGTCATCGCGCGTCAAAGGCCGCATGGGTGAACGCATCGGCCAGCGCGACATCATCCGGGCCGGTCATCATGCGTTGGGTGAACAGGGCCGCCACTGTGTCACTGGCCGGATCGCACCAGAAGCTGGTTCCATACCCGCCCCACCAGCCAAAGCGCCCGATTGCGTCCTGCGGCGCGGTGCGTATGGCCACGCCCAGACCCCAGCCATGTGTGTCCCAGAAATCTGCCGGAAACCATGGCGATGCCGCTTTTTGCGCGGGCGTAATCTGGTCGCGCAGCATGTCATCCACCAAAGCCGCATCCAGCAGCCGCCCGCCATCCGCCATGCCGCCTGCCAGCAAAAACCGGCCAAACGCCAGAAAATCATCAACGCTGGAAACATGACCACCGCCACCGGCCTGAAACACAGGCGGGTCCGCGAAACTGTCGGCAGCGGCTGAATTCCACCGCTCCAGCGCACCAGTGTCAGGGTTGGCCGCGTATTGCGTGGCCAGACGGTCGGCAGGGCCGGAAAACGCGGTGTCTTGCATCCCCAAGGGCGCGCAGACCCGCGCGCGCAGAAATTCGTCCAGCGACATGCCGCTGGCGCGCGCAACCAGCACGCCCGCAACATCAAGGCCGGTGTGATAGCGCCACGCCGCGCCCGGTTGGTGCATCAGCGGCAATGACCCCAGCCGCGCCATGTAAGTGTCGGCATCTTCCGCAAACAGCGTTGGCCCCGGCATTACGCCAAGCGCCTGCATCTGGCCTGCAACCGGCACTTCGGCAGGGTCGGCGAACACAATGCCCAGCCCCATGCGCATGGTTAACAGGTCGCGCAGCGTGATCGCGCGGGTGGCAGGCACCGTGTCATCAAGTGCGCCACCCTGTTGGCGCAGCACATGCCGGTCGGCCAGTTCGGGCAACCATGGATCGACAGGATCATCCAGCCCTATTGTGCCATCCTGCACCAGCATCAGTGCGGCCACCGCCGTCAGGGGCTTGCCGATGGACGCGACAGCGAACAGCGTATCGCGCGTCATGGGCGCGCCGCTGTCAATATCGCGCAGGCCCGCAACATGGGTCCAGACATCCGGCCCGCGCGCGATCAGTGCCACCAGCCCCGGCACCTGACCGGACGCGACCGCCCTGTCCAGCGTGGCTTGCAAACTGCTGAAATCTGACGCCCGCACCGGATTAGTCCAGCCAAGCGCCAAGGGCAGTGCGGCGGCCCCGGCCAGCGTTTGCCTGCGCGTCAAGAAGGGGGTTTTGCACATCAATCTCTCCCGTTTGGACTCAGTGTATTACATTTTGTAGCAAGATAAACTTGCATATACAAGTTTAAGGTCAGATCACACCGGACACCAGCGGCGCGATCCTTTCGGGGCGGGCTGAAAATGCCACCGCGCAAGGCCGCTTACGGCAAAAACCCTGATTTCCGGCGACATGGCCTTGCGTCTGCTAAATGTTATAATATAACATTTCTTATCTGCCCTGCAATTTTTGTCTGCATGCCCATGACCCCGCCAACCCACATCATCCACCTGATCCTGACCGTGCTGTTGCGCGGCTTTTCCCCTTTGCCCGACACCATGCCGAAATGACCTTGCCGCCGAATAAAGTTCAAGCTATGCAACCTGTGATGGTGCCCGGAATAGTCCGGGAGAATAGGGAAGCCGGTGCGGGGACAACCCCCAATTCCGGCGCTGCCCCCGCAACTGTAAGCGGTACGCACCCCCTTTATGCCACTGAACCAGCCGGTTCGGGAAGGCGGGAAGGTGCGACACCCGCGAGCCAGGAGACCTGCCATCACCAGAAACACAAACCCGGGCGGGGTGCCCCGGAGGAGGAAGTAATGACCAGACCTATGGCCGTGCCCGGCCACATACTGGCGCGTTCCTGCTTCTCCGCAAGGAGAGGGAATGCGCATGATTGCGAAATCTGACACTGCCACATCACAACGGACGGGCATCAGCGGTCTGCCGCGCTCTGGCCCCATCCGGCCAAGGGTGCAACCGTGATGGCGGGCGCAGATCATCTTGTCATCTGCTTTTCGCAGCCCAGCCTGTCGGCGCGCGACGAAGCGCGTTTCAGGACAGCGCTTGATCTGGCGGCGCGCAAAACATTCGGACCCGCAATTTCGGTGGTCCGGCTGGAAGGGGCCGGAACCGATCTGGTGGCCGCAATGCGCGATGCGCGCGACACGGGTGCGCAACATCTGCGCATCATGCCGGTCGGGTTCCCGATGGCTGCCAATATCCGCGCGTGGCTTCCCGGCGCAATTGCCCATTTTGCCGCCACAGAAGGCGGGGATATGCGCATAGACCTTGCTGATCTGTGCAATGTCGAGGATGCAGCGCAGGCACTCGTTGCCCTGTCGATCAACGCAGATGCACAGGATTTGCAGGCCGTCCGGCCAAGCCTTGGCAAGCCGGGCTGGCAGTTTCTGCCCGATTTCGACACCCATATTCTTGTTTGCACAGGTCCGCGCTGCGCCTTTCGCGGTGCAGGAACGCTGCATGCACAACTGAAGGCCCGCATCGCAAAAGCAGGCCTGTCCGACCGCTGCATGACCACAACGACCGGCTGTCTGTTTCCCTGCAATCAAGGTCCGGTGCTGGTGCTGTATCCGCAAGGGGCCTGGTATCACGTCCCGGATCAGGACGCGCTGGACCGGATCGTGTGCGATGTCATCGCACAGGGTGGCGATGCCCCCGACCTGCGCCTGAGCGAACGCCCGGGCAGCCGCCGCGACATGTCCCCCACAAAAATCGAAAGGATAAAGTAGCGATGTTAAACCTTGCCCGAGTTTCCCTGTCCGGCGCAGTGACGGCTGTTGTGCTGGCCCTGCCGCAGATTGCCATGGCGCATGATCCCCACGCCGACCTGCGCATCGTCACCTCATTCACGATCAACAGCATGAACCCGTGGCAGGACGGGTATTGGATGCAGGAATTCGGACAAGCCGAATTGCTGATGAAATTCAACGAGGACGGGAACCACCACCCGTGGCTTTTGTCATCGCTTGAAAACCCCGAACCGAACCGCTGGGTTCTGACACTGCGCGACGAGCTGCATTTCCAAAACGGCAGGCCGGTCGATGCCGCAGCCGTATTGGCCGCGATAGACGCCGCGATAGACCATTCGCCCGCGGCGCAAGGGTCGGTGCCGGATGGTGCCGAATTTACAGTAACCGGCGCGTTGGAGCTGACAGTGACCACCCCTGCCCCATGGCCGGAACTTCCCGGCGTTCTGGCGGACGAGCAGGTTTTTCTGATCCTTGATGCGGATGCGGTTGCCGCCGTGGGCGAAGACTGGGCGCAACTGGTGGGTGCCGGCATTTACACCGGACCTTACAGCGTGACCGGACTGGACGACACACGCCTGAAGGCCGAAGCCTTCGCAGATTACTGGCAGGGAACACCGGCCTTGCCGGGGCTGACTGTCGCGTTTGTTCCCGACCCAAATGCCCGCATTCTGGCCGTGCAGAATAATGAGGCCGACATCGCGCTGTACCCCCCGCTTGCCGCGAGGCCCGCAGTGGACGCCATGCCGGATGTGCATTTCAACCTTGGCGGACTGTCCACCGGCGGCTTCACGGGCTACATGAATCTTGAACAAGGGCCGCTGGCGGATGTGTCGGTGCGCAAGGCCGTTTTGCGGGCCGTTGATTACCGCGAGATCGCGCAAGATGTGTTCCGCGGCGGGCTGGCGCAGGCACATTCGCTTTATGCGGAGAACCTGCCCTTCGCATTGCAGAACTACCAGACCGATCTGCTGGACGCCGCAGCCCTGCTGGATGCCGCAGGGTGGGTGACAGGGCCGGACGGCATCCGGCACAAGGACGGCAGGAAACTGTCGGTCATTCTTGCAATCTATCCCCAGCAACCCGATCTGGTGCCGCTGTCCACGGCGGTGCAGGCGCAGCTTGCGCGCGTGGGAATTGACGCCGAGATTGTCAGCTTCGACGGCATCAATCAGGCCCTGCTGGAGCCATCGAACCGGTGGGATCTGGCCATGGTTTCCACAGGGGCCGCCAGTTGGGGCCGCGTGCAGAATTTTCTGAACACCTATCTTTTGCCGGGTGCGCGCCGGAACTATGGCGGCTATGACAATGCAGAAGTGAACGCACTTGTCCCCGAACTGGCCACAGAGGTGGACCCCGAACGCCGCACCGAAATCCTGCACCGTATCCAGTCAATCCTGTGGGACGAAGACCCCTATGCATTCTCGTTCAACATCCATCTTGGGCGCGTCATCGTGAACGACCAGTATGCCTGCTACGCGCCGGGTTTTGCGCTGTATCATGTGTCGTGGCAGACCGCGCCTTGCGACTAAGGTTGCGGGACATCAAGGCGCGCGGTCTGGGCCGCGCCCTTGTAATGCGGCTGGGTCAGGCCGTGCTGGCGGCGTTCGGCGCAAGCCTGCTGGTGTGGCTGATGCTGCCGCTTGCGCCCGGTGATCCGGTGGACATGATCCTGAATGCCCAGCGGGTGGAGGAACCGACAGACCAGCACATCGCAGCTCTGCGCGACCGCTTCGGTCTGGACCGGCCTTTATGGCAGCGATATCTGGTCTGGATCGGGGGCGTGGTGCAGGGCGATTTCGGGCTGTCATGGCGCACGGGCGAACCGGTCCTGTCGGGGCTGATGCGCCGCCTGCCTGCAACCTTGCAACTGGTCGGGCTGTCCTTCGTAATCTCTGTGGCGTGGTCGCTGGGGCTGGCGCTGGTCGCCGCACGCTGGGCGGGGCGCTGGCCGGACCGGCTGGTGCTGGCCTATACGCGGGTGCTGGCTGCAACACCGTCATTTGTGCTGGCGCTTCTGGTGCTGCAATTCGTCGTGGTGGGCATGGGGATCGGGCTGGTTCTGTCAGGGGGCGCGGGTGCCACGCTGATTATCGCCGCCGCAATTCTGGGGATTGACCGCGCGGCGGGCTGGACACAATTGCTGCGCGCCGGATTGCTGGAGCACCTTGCGCGCGGCCCCGCCGATGTTGCCAAAGCGCGCGGCGCAAGGCCGGGCCGCGTGCTGGCAATCTATGCCCTGCCCCCTGCCCTGCTGCCATGGATGACCGCGCTTGGCATCAGTCTTGGTGGCCTGATCGGCGGCGCGCCGATACTGGAAATGATATTCACATGGCCCGGAATAGGTGAACATGTCCTGACGGCCCTTTCGGTGCGCGATGTCCCCGTGATTCAGGCCTTCGTCCTGATTGCCGTGCTGGCCTATGTCGCGGCCAGTCTGCTGGTTGATGCAATGGCCATCATGCTGGACCCGCGCATGCGCCATGCGAGGCATGCATGAATCTGCGCCGCGCCACATTGACAGGGCCCGTTGCGCCCCCGCCGCGCGGCATTCTTGCGGCCGTGCTGCACCATCCGTCAGGGCGCTGGGGGGTGGTGCTGGGCGTGGCGCTGACCGCCATGGCCGTGGCGGGGCCGTGGGTTGTGGCCCATCCGCCAAATGTGCCGGATTATGCCGCCGCATTGCGCCCGCCCGGATCAGGGCACTGGCTGGGCACCGATGCCACCGGACGCGACCAGCTGTCGCGGCTGGTCGACGGGGCGCGGCGGTCGCTGGGCGGGGCGCTGGCCGTGTCGGTTGCAATTACCCTGATCGGGTTGATAGTCGGCACATTGGCAGCGCTGGCCGGTCGCTGGGTCGATGCCGCGCTGATGCGGTTTGTCGATGTCATCATGGCGCTGCCCGGGCTGATCGTTGCATTTGCCGTGATCGGGGTTTTGGGGCCGGGATATGTGAACCTGCTGATCGCGCTGATCGCCGCTGACTGGGCCTATAAGGCGCGGATTGCGCGGGCCTGCGCGTTCGACGCCGTGCGCAGCCCCGCCGCCGAAGTGTCGCGCCAGTTTGGCGTGCCCGAATGGCGCGTCGTGCTTCATCATGTCCTGCCGCCGGTTTTCTGGCCGCTTCTGGTGCTGGGCACCCTGGGGTTGGGCGGTCAGATCGCGGCCATATCGGCGTTTTCGTTTCTTGGGCTTGGGGTGCAGGTGCCCCATGCCGAATGGGGCGCAATGCTGGCCGATACACGCTTTTTGTTCACGGTCGCGCCGTGGCTTTTGCTTGGCCCGTCGGCGTGCATTCTGCTGTCGGTGCTGGCATCAAACCTGCTGGGCGAGGCCCTGCGCGACCTTGCCACACCCGAGGGGAGGTCATGACCGCACCGGTATTTTCAGTCACAAACCTGTCGGTCACGCATGGCAGCGTCAGGGTCTTGCACGATATTTCCTTCGATCTTGCGGCGGGGGAATGTCTGGCCATTGTCGGGCTGTCGGGCTGTGGCAAAACAACCCTGATGCGCGCCTTGCTGGGGCTGTTGCCGCAATCGATGCAGGTATCGGGCGACCTGCGCACCGCCGCAGGCACCGTCCCGCTGGGCAATACGCGTGTTCTGCGGCGCAGATTGGGGCGCGAAATAGGCTTTGTCGCGCAAAACCCCTTTGATGCCTGCGCGCCGTTGCGCACCGTCCGCGCCCATATCGCGGAAGCATGGCGCGCCCATGGCCTGACACCGGACCACAAGCGCATCATCGCGCTGTGCAACCGTCTGGGACTGCCAGGGCAGATGCTGGAGCGCTACCCGCATGAATGGTCGGGGGGCATGTTGCAGCGGGCAAATATCGCAGCCGCCATCGCGCTGTCCCCGCCTGTTCTGCTGGCGGATGAACCGACATCTGCGGTTGATGCCGATATGGCCGAAACGGTCATGTCCTGCCTGCGCAGCGGCGCGCCCGGCGTTATTGTCGTCAGCCACGACCTGCCGCTGGTGGCGCGCTGTGCAGATCGCGTGATCCTGATCGAGGATGGCCGCATTGCCGCCATCGCGGGCCGCGCTGAGCTGTCGTCAGGGCGTGCCCCCGCACCGTTGCACGATTTCATCCGCACCGGCCAGCCCCCTTGCCCCGCGCCGCCCGCGTCCGGCTTGAGCATGCTTGACGTCAGGGATCTGGCCATTGATCGCGGCGGGCGGCGTCTGGTGTCGGGGCTGAACTTTGCCTTGCAACCCGGCAAGATACTGGGGGTTGCAGGCCCGTCCGGTGTTGGCAAGACCAGCTTGCTGGCAACACTTGCAGGACGCCTGCCCCCCGCTGCCGGGGTTATCGTGCGGGGCGGGCAGACCCGCGCGCCGCGACAGGGCGAAGTGCTGGTCCTGTTTCAGGACGCAGTGTCAAGTATGAACCCGCGCTGGCCGGTTTCGCGCATCGTATCCGAACCCCTGACCAGCGCCAGCGGGCGGCAACCCCGGCGCGACCGGCCCGATGCAATCCGTCAGGCAATGGGCGCTTTCGGCCTTGGGCATATCAACCTGAACTCGCGCCCCGGCGCATTGTCGATGGGGCAGGCCCAGCGTGTAACACTGGCGCGCGCCAGCCTTGCCAAACCAACGCTGATACTTGCGGATGAACCGACAAGCGCGCTTGATCCACGGCAAAAATCAGCCGCGCTGGCCGGTCTGGCACGACTTGCAAAGGCAGGCGCCGCAATCATCCTTGTCAGCCATGACCGCGCCATGCTGCGCGATTTCTGCCACGAAACGCTTGAATTGCGCGCAGATGCGCAAGGGTGCGTCAATCCTGCTGCTCTGGAAACAACCCCGGCATCCACCGGCCTGCATATTTTGCCGGAAACGCCAGCGTAAGCGGCGCGCGCGGGCTGGGCGACGACAGCGCGCCCGCGTCAAGCAATGCGGATGTGACCCGCCGCGCCGTGCGGTCGCTGGTGCCAAGAATGGCTTCAACCTCGCCCCGCTGTATCTGCCCCTGATACAGAACAGCCTTCAGCACCACATCGGATTTCGCAGGCAGGATCGCGGCGCGCATTTCCTCTTGGGCCCAGATCAATATGCGGTCGCGCAGCCGGTCGGGCCGCATAAGGTTTTCCATGAATTCAACCTGATCAATGCAGATGCGCAGAAAGAATCCGGCAAAAGACGCAAGCGCCGCTTCGCTAAGGGTGCCGCGCCCGTCCCTGTCGCCCCTGCGCGGGCTGTCACAGGCCGCAAGATGCTCTTTATAGGCAGCGTCCTGCCGCGCCAGCCCGCGCGCCACAGACCAAAGGCCGCGCGTATCCAGCGCGCGGCGCAACATGGCATAGGACATAAGCCGCGCAACCCGTCCATTGCCATCAAGGAACGGGTGCACCCACAACAGCCGATGATGCGCGCAGGCCGCCGCCAGAATAGGCTCTATCCGGCCGGGCAGGCTGTAGGCCTTGTGCATCCGGTCCAGAAAACGTGGCACGGCACCCGGACTGATGGCGATATGGCGCCCGACCTCGACATAGCGGGTGCGCAATTCGCCCGGCACAACCGCAATCCGTTCGCGTGTTTGCGGATTCTCGACAAACAGAAGTTCGGGCGGCAGCAATTCGCAAAAACGGCGATGTAACGCGACAACCGACTGGGGCGCGGTCGGCGGGTCCGGCATGCCATCCTCGTCGATCCATTTCTGAACGGTGACATGCGCCTTGGCTTCAAGTTGCAGGTTGCGTTTTGTCAGATCGGCGCTGTAATCGCCCTGCATCGCGCGCTCGATATCAATGGGGTGGGTGGCGTGACCTTCGATCAGATTGCTGTAATAGCAGTTCATCGCGCGCACCAGATCTGCCAGCGCACAGGCCATGGACGGGGGCAGGCCACTGCGAAAGGCCGCCGATTTTTCTGCCAGTTCAAGCGCAAGATCATTCAGGCCCGCACGCGCAGGCGCACCTTCGGCAACCATCAACGGTTCGAACAAACCAATCATCTCACCATCATCAGGGATCGTCATCTGTCCTGCACCTTGTCCGCTTCGTTGGCCACTTCCAAACTCAATATAAATTAAATACTATCATATGCTTGATGTAATATGAAGCCTGTTGATTTCCTTATTTTTGGCCACTTTACCGGCCACTAGTCCAGCGCAGGAAAATTCACGACCCCCCACAAACAGGGGCCGCATTTCCCCCAACGCCGTGCCCGCACCCGCCAACGCGGCGCGATACATGCGCGAAAGTCACACAAACGCCCAATCTGCCTGCGCCCGCACATTTGCAGGCGCGCAACCCACCCCCCGCTTGATGAAACACTTGAACACAAACCGGAATCAGGCGAGCGTGTGACCAAGCGGCATGCATTTTATCGGTGACGGAGGGGATCATTTTCACGCGGGCAATATTCATTTCAGCGTCATGCGCGTTTCTTGGCACGGCTGCGCCCGCGCATGAGACATCGATCACCATTGGCACAGGTGGCGTGACGGGGGTGTATTTCCCTGCCAGCAACGCAATTTGCCGGTTGCTGAATCAAGATCGTGCCGCGCATGGCATCAGATGCAAGGTGCAGCCGACCGGTGGTTCAATGCACAATCTGCAAGCAATACGCTTTGACGGGCTGGAATTTGGCGTAGTGCAATCCGATCTGCAATTCCACGCCTATAACGGCAGCGGCGGTTTTGAACACGATGGCGCGTTTGACGGGCTGCGCGCGGTGTTTTCGCTGCATCCCGAACCCTTCACGGTGATTGCACGCGCCGATAGCGGCATCAGGGTGTTTGACGATCTGGCGGGCAAGCGGGTGAATATTGGCAATCCCGGTTCCGGCCAGCGCGCCACCATGGACGTTGTGATGCAGGCCATGGGTTGGGGGCTGGACAGTTTCGCGCAGGTCACCGAATTGTCGCCCGCGCGACAGTCCCAAGCGCTGTGCGACAACGACGTTGATGCGATTGTCTATGCCGTCGGTCACCCGTCGGTCGCCATCCATGACGCCACCGCCTGCGACACGGTTCTGGTCAAGGTCGACAATCCCGCAATCCGCGCCTTGGTCGACAAGTATGAGTATTACAGCATGGCCACCATCGCCGGTGGCATGTATCGCGGCGCGGAAGATGACACACCAACCTTTGGCATGCGTGCCACGCTTGTCGCATCGGCGGACGTGCCTGAAATGGTCGCATATCAACTGACCAGAACCATTTTTGAAAATCTGGACCAGTTCAGGGGGCTGCATTCCGCCCTGAACGGGCTGGACCGCAATGAAATGGTGCATGAGGCCCTTTCAGCAAAAATGCATGCAGGTGCGAAATCATATTTCCAGGAAGTGGGATTGCTGGAATAGCGCAGACCGCCGCAAGCCGTGCCAGCTACAGCATTGCGCGCAGGGCGTTGCGGTCAATCTTGGACCGGTGGCGTTTATCCATTGGCATGCTGGCCACATGAACGACCCGCGCAATGCCCAACGCGCTGGCGCGGCTTTGCCACACAGCCACCTGCGCCTTGTCCCCCTCGATCACAAGGCAGGCGGTGTCATGGACGGCCATCAGGGCGCATTGGCGCACGCCGGGCCATTGCCGCACAGCACCCTCGACCGCGAACGGATAGCACATGCGACCCGCGATTTTCACATCCGTGCCCATGCGCCCCAGCAACCAAAGGCGGCCTTGCGCATCCAGACGGCCCACATCGCCGGTGCGGTGCCAGACTATTGCGCCATCACGGATCTTGTTTTGTGCATCATGGGCGGGGTCAAGATAGCCGCGGTTCACATGCGCACCGGCAACCTGAATCTCATCCTTGTGAATGCGCAAGTCTATCCCCGCAACAGGGTGGCCGACCAGAAGCCCCTGCCCCCCGTCCATCGCCGCGCGGTCATCAGATGTTATATCAGTGGCGTCCAGATGGGCAATCGGCTCCGCCTCGGTCGAGCCATAGACACAACACACGCGCAAATCAGGCCGGACCGCGTGCATCCGGTCAATCAGTTCGGGAAATACAGGGCCACCGCCGGTAAAGACCGTATGCAGCGGCGCATCTGCCCCTGCCTGCACCAACATTTCGCACAGGGATGGCGGCACAAGTGCGCGGGTGACGCGGTTCTTGTGCACCCAGTCGCGCAATTGCGCGGGGTCCAGCGCATCAAGGCGCGACATCTTCCAGTTCGGCAACACCGATGTCCGCCCGCTGGCAATATTGATCAGCACGAACACGGGAAACGCAACCAGATCGCGCTGGGGCTGCGCGCTGTGCAACAGCGGCGCGATGGCGCTATGCTGCGCAGCAAGGAAATCATGGCTGCGCGGAATGGCCTTTGGCGCCCCCGTCGTGCCCGATGTGAACGAGATTAGCGCAATATCCGCGCCCGCAGGGGGGGGCGTATCGGGGACAGGCGCAGCCTGCCCGTTCGGGCGCAGATGGCGCACCCCCCATAATTGGGGCAACACCCAACGCAGCAGCCCATACAGGCCAGAACTGCAAAAGGCGCGTGGTCTGGTGAAGCGCGCGGCATGGCGCAGCCCCGCAAGGCCCAATGCCGGTTCTGGCAGAACGGCAGTTGCGCCAAGTGTCCACAGCGCGGCCAGCGCGGCATACAGGTCCGCCTCCACAGACATGGCCACCAACACCTTGTCGCCCGCACGAATGCCCTTGCTGTGCCACGCCCCCGCAAAACGCACGCGCCGCGCATCCAGTTCGGCAAACGTTACCGCGCGCCCCTTGCCATCGACCAGCGCCACCCTGTCGGGATGCCGCTGAACGGCGGCGGCAAAGTCGCGCAGCAGGTCAGACATCCCATTTCAGCCCAAGCAATTCATAGCGGCGAAACACCTGCCCGCCTTCCTGACGGCTGCGCGCGGCAGAACGGTTATCGTCATGGATCAGCGCGTGAATCACTGCCTGATAGCCCAACGCGCGGGCGGCAGCATGACAGGCATGCACCATATGCCGCCCCGCGCCGGGAATAAGACTGGCATAGGTTTTCAGGATTACGGTTTTCGTGTCCAACCCTTCGGCATAGTTCGGGATTGCAAACAAAAAGCCCGCCAACGCCCCGTCTGGCCGCCGCGCGAAAAAGATCAACGCGGGCTTTAGCATGGGAAGAACGGGTTTATACATATCAAGGAACGCCGATTCAGGGATGGGCGTGTAAAACGCGTTACCAGAAAATGCCGCTGACGACAGGGCAAACACCTCTCGCAGCATGGCGTCCGGGTCGTCGCCCGCCCATACCTCGACCGTGAAACCGGCGGGGGCGGGCAATGGCGCGGGGTCGCATATGTCCAAGGGCATCCGCGCCGAAAAATAGCGCGCCACAGGCTGGAAACCGGCGGCGGCAAAAATCAACGGCTCATGCGGGCGATTGGCCGGTTCCATCAAAAAGGCGGGCGTGCCGTCACTTTCGCTGACAAAACGGTAACTGTGCCATGTGTCACCTGCCATTGGGCCCAACACACGGTCGAACCCCGCATCCCGCACCCGCGCCAGCGCCTGTTGCAACAAATCCGTGCCCGCCTGTGGCGTCTTGAACGACACATTGCCAAGCGTCGCGGCGCGCACACCGTCCCAATCCGGCCCGTTCAGATGAAGGGTCAGGGACGCGCCATCGGTTTTCAGTGTCTCAATCGTCACAGGCTTCCTCCGGCTGGTGGGGGTGTGCCGCCCTGATCTATGACCGCAAGGGTATAATAGGCCAGCGGCAGGATCATGGACAACACTGTCAGCTTCAACACCCGATGCCTGAAAAACATGTCAGGCAGGGCCGCACTGGCCGCAGCGCTTAGGGCCAGACACAGGCAGGCCAGCACCAGCAACGGTTCTGCCCATAAACTGTGCGGCGGGTTCAGCCATGTCACAATCTGGCGCAAACCAAGCAGCGCCGCCGCGATCACCGGCACCCAGACCAGATTTCGCCGCAAGGCAAGCGTGCTTAGCCCCATGACCAGCCCCATGGCCGTCAGGCCATAAAACTGGACCGCGTTCCACCCGACAGCATTGCCAAGCGCCAGCCAGCCGAAACTGAACAACGCCAGCCCTGCAACCATGTCCAGATCGCCAAAATCATCACCACCGGGGGATCGCGCACTGGCCCAGGGATAGGCCACAAGCACCAGCGCGGGCAGGATGGCGTTTTGCAATTCAACTGACGCCAGTATCAGAAACATCGCCACGACATAGACGCGCGCGGCATGGGTCGACAGCCCACAACGCGGGCCGATGATGCGCGACGCAATGATTGCCAGCACGAACAGCACGGCAATGGGCAGCAGCTCAAATAGGGTGCTGTTGCTGTGAACCTCCAGAAAGACCAGCAAGCCAAGCGGCAGAAACAGGTTGTCGAACCCCCGCCAGCTTTGGGCCTCGACCAATGCGCCGAAACCGGCCACCAGCAGGGCAAGTGTCAGAATGTTCAGGGGCGGCAGGTCCGACAGGAACATCAGGCAGATCAGCGCCACCAGAAGCGTGATGACAAAAAACACCACTGTGCCTTCGACACTTTTGACACCCTGTTCCACCTTGAAGCGGCGCGTGCCATAGGCGGTTCCCGCCAGTGCCGCCGCCGCATCGGCCAGCGTCAGCACCGCGATTGGCAGCACATAGAACAGCGCCACCCCGTCTGCGAAAAAGAAACAAAGCCCCACCGAAATGGCCAGCAGGAAATCCCCGTAGGACCGGCGTTCGACACTGTGCACCGCGTCGCCCAGCCGCCCCGAAATCTGCGGCAGGCGCAGCGCAACCATCATCACCAGTGTCAGCGCGACAATCATGTAAACAGGCCAGCGATTAGGGAAAAGCCACGGCAACCCCATCGCATAGATACCCGTGCCAACATGCACCAGCTTGCGTTTCACTTCGGCGCTGAACGGCAGGCGGCGCACCAGCGCCATCAACACCAAAAGGGCCGCAACCGACCCGAACGCGATGACCAGTTGCACAGCCATACTCACCCGACAACTTCCTCGATCACGAAATCCGAATAGAAGAACGCCTTGTCACGCGATTTCAGGTCATCCTCCAGCTTGCGCAGGCGCGTCACGCGTGCGGACAGGTGCGCAGGCACGCGGCGCGGGGCCATCATGTTCCAGTAGACCAGCCGCGCACCGGGGGCGGCGGCGCCGAGGATGCTGTCATACACCTGCGCGAATACCGGCGGGGACATATATTCAAATATGTCCGACAGGTTGAACCCATGCGCCAACTCGCCGGTTTTGATAAATGCCTCCAGCGAACCGGGGCGGATTTCAATGCGGGCGCAGCGGTCGCGGATCACGTCAAAATTCTCCGCGCGCCACGCCATCGGCAGGGCCGCGCCATGCGTGCCCTTGATGATCCAGTGCAGATAGGGGTTTTCCGACGGGTCGGTTTGCACCGCGGCGTGATGGATGCGCCGCGCCACATGCTGCGCGGGGCTGCCATCGACATGGTCAAAAAACGCCTTGTCCCGCCCCATCCGGCCCATGACAAAGCGCGAGAAAAAGACATTCAGCAACACCCGCCAGCGCCATGTGTTGAACCGCGTGTCAAAGAAGTCCTGACGCCCCTGCCGGTCACGCGGCACGAATATGTCGTCCCGCGTCGCGCGGGAATGCACGAGCGGCAAAAACCACGTTCGGAATATACGGAAATAGCGTTCGAACTTGCCCACCCCGCCAGCCCCGAAACGCGCGACATCCGTGGCCTGTGCATTCCAGAATGCCTGTGTTTCAGGGTCAAGCGCGGCCACCACACGCGCCAGCAGCGCCTTGCGCTGCATGGACGCACGCGCGCCCATCAGTTCCAGAAATTCCGCATGGGTCAGGGTCGCATAGGCCGCGATCCGCAGCTTCAGGCAGGCTATCTGCGCAGGCGACAGGTCGACCACCACAATTTTGGCGGGGTCCAGCACCAGCATTGCCAGCGCATTATCCCCCGCCGCGCAGATCGACACCAGCGTTCGCCCGCTGCAATCGCCCATTGCCGCCGTCAGGATATCCGCATCTTCCCATAGCTGGGCATAGCGGATGTGGTCAAAGGCGGCTTTCGCTTCAATCTCGGAATTCGTCAATATGCCTCTCCACCTCGCCGGTTGCGCCGTCAACGGTCAGGGTTTCACCATCTGCAACCCATTGCGTCGCCCCCTTCAGCCCCACCACGCAAGGAATGCCCAATTCGCGCGCCACAATGGCCGAATGCGACAACAGCGATCCGCGTTCAACAACAATGGCCGACGCGTTCGAGAAAACGGCAATCCAACCCGGATCGGTATGTCGCGCCACAAGGATTTCGCCCGCGCCCAGCGATTGCGTGCGCGGGTCGCGGATCACGCGGGCCACCGCTGTCACCCGCCCTGCCGAGCAGCCGGTTGCACTGCGGCGCGCGGACTGGTCTTGCAGGGCAGGCGCATCGGCCCAGACGGGCGCAATGGCAGGGCCGCGCAATTCGATCCGTTCGGGCGGGTCGGGGCGGTTTGCTGCCGCCGCATCTTCGGCCTTGCGCAAGCTGACCAGCGATTTCAGATCGCACGACAGCCCATACCCTTCGACCGCGCCCAGCACTTCTGACGTGGTCAGGTAAAACACGTCACGCGGGCCGCACAGCAACCCGCGCGCGGCAAATTCACGGCCCAGCCCCAGAAACACACGGCGCGCATAGCCGAAGATGCGCGTGCGCTCAAACCGCAGGTTTTCGCGGTCGCGCACGCGGTTTTTGGTCCATGAAATCAGGCCCTTCGCAATCATGCGTTTGAACGGGTTGGGAAATAGCGCGCGCCAGTCGGGGTCTTTGGCCTTGTGCGTATCATGTGCGCCGCGCTGCACGCTGGCCACAATCGCGGCAAGCAGGCTGGACGGGTCGTCGCGCAGTGTCAGGCTTTCAAGTTTCAATTCCTCCGTGCAGCGGTCGCCGAATTTATCAAGATAGCTCTCGACCTGTCGGCGCAGGTCGGGATGGGGGTCAAGGCCGGCCATCCCGTCCGCCATCAGCGCAGCATCCAGACCGGCGGCGCGGGCCATCTGTCCCATTTTCATGATGCGCTGCGCGGGTTCTGCCGAAATAATGTCGCCCTGCCCGATCATCACATCGTTATGCAGGGCCAGACCATCCGGCCCCAGCCACCGTTCCAACAGGTTGCGCGAGGCACCGAACGCAATCATGCACAGGAAATCATTGACCAGCGGTGCATCCCAACGATCCAGCAAGGTGCTTTCGATCTTGCGATATTCCGCCGCAAGCGCGGTTGGCCCGGCGCGCGTCACATCAAAGCCGCTGTTCAGCGCGGTATTCAGGCGCGCATAAAACCGGCGGCGTGTGCGCGGCAGCATCATCGCCTGCCACACCAACCCCGCGCCCGCGCGCCCCAGCCGCAGGTATTCGAAAACGCGCGCGGCCCCCGTGGCAGGTGGTGGGCCAATGCTGTCGGTCACGTCACGGGGCATGGGCGTGTCCACCCCCATCATGGTTTCCATATACGCCCTGTTCAACGAAAAACCGGGCAACAGCGCCAGCGCCCGATACCAGTTTACAAGGTTGTAATAAACCCGCCCGTCAACGCGGCCCAGCATATTGCCAAACACGGCAGATTGCGCAGCGATTGTGCGGTCGGGCACCCCCAGCAATGCCACGAAAGCGCGGTAGACGCGGGCATAGACATGAACCGCAAAGGAATAGGTCAGCGGGCTGACCAAACCCGGATAGCTTTCGACAATGTTGGAATTGTCGAATATTGTCAGTGCTGTATCGGGGTTGGGCGGCGGCAGCAACGGCGTGGTAATGGGGCGCGACTGCAAGATATGCAGCCCGTCATCATCTATCGCCCATTCAATATCCTGCGGCGCGCCAAACACATCTTCTGCGCGCCGCGCCAATGCGGCAATCGCTTCGGCCTGCGCCGCATTCAGAACGGCAGGCACTGTGGCACAGTTCGCGGTCGCGCCGATTGTCCAGTCCTCGCCGTCTTCTTCGCCTGAAACCAGACGCTCGCCCAATCCGGCAATCGCCGAGATCACAACGCGGTCGCGCCGTCCAGTCACGGGGTCGGCGGAAAACGCCACACCCGCCGCGCGCGCATCAATCATGCGCTGGACAATAACCGCTGGCCCCTCAGCCCCGGTTTGTGACTTCAGCGCGCGGTAAGTGGCCACTGTGTCGGAAAAGCCCGATTGCCAGACCTGCCGCGCCGCATCCGCGACCCCGCGCGCCGGCACATTCAGCAGCGTGTCGAACTGTCCTGCATGGCTGTGCGCGGCACCATCTTCCTGCCGCGCCGAACTGCGCACGGCAAACGGCCCTGCGCCAAGATCCGCCAGCGCGTCGGGCAACCCCTGAAGTGGCGCATCCGTGTCGAACGCGTCGGCGCGAATGACAAAAAACGCAGGCGGCGCAAACCCGTTTTCGGCCAGACGCGACAGGGCGGCCGCCTTGCCGCCGACATCGTGCACGTTGCGCGCCTGATCCTGCGGAACAATAAACCCCATCAGACCATCCTTACAATCAGGGGCGCAAACCCCGCCAGCGCATAGCAGGCAAACACCCAAAGCCCCGCAACAGTATCAAGGCGCTTTTGCGCCGCTGCGGTGGGCGCTGCCACATATCCCGCCGCCGCCCGAAGGCACAGAAACGCGCCCGCACCGCCCAGCAATACCGCAACCCAGACCACACCGGTTGCCGCCCCCACACCGACCAGCAAGCCCCATGACACCACGACACATGCAGCCCAGATCAAGGCGGCTTTCTTTGGCCCCCACAGGCCGGAATAGGTGTCGACCCCGTCAATCTCGTTTTGGGGTGCCCAAAGTTTGCGCCCGATTTCCAGCACACAGCCATTCACAAACGACAGCGCCAGAAACAGCCCCAGCCAGAATGCGGGCGTGCCAGCGGGCAGCCATTCCATTGCAGTCAACAACAAGTCAATCAACGGCATGATCGCCATATGACTGGCCAGATACAGCACGGGCCGCGCCTTCAGCCACCTTGGCGCGCCAAACTCTGCGGTCATGGCCAGCAGCCACAGCCACACAACGCCAAGTAGCCACAATAGCGGCGGGTGCCATGCCCATGCAGCAAAGGCCGTCACCGGCAAGGACACCAGCCCAAGTGCCAGCACTGCGCGAAGCGAAATCAGCCCGCGCGGGATGGGGCGGTCGGGGCGGTAGCGTTTGTCATCTTCCAGATCCTTGTATTCATCGCAAACCCGCATCTGGAAAAACAGCAGCATTGCCACGGCGAACCCTGCCGCAAACGCCCCCCAGCCCGGCAGGGGCCGACCCGCCATTTCAGCCGAGACACTGATGCTGGCTGCGGAAAAAACCGCCAGCAAGGGCACTGTTCTGGCCAGCGGAAAGCGTTCTTTCTGATAGGTCCACAACGCCGCAGGTGTCATCTGTGCCGCGCCAGATTTTCATGTGCGCGCGTGAAATGCCCCGCCGCAATCGCCGCCACAATCGAGATTTCACCGCACAGGCAGGTTGCGGCCACCACTTCGGCCAGCGCCGCACCATGGCCCGCGCCCTTCAGCCCAAGAATGTTCAGCCCCGCCGACTGGCTGGGCAGCGATGTGCCCCCGCCGACCGACCCGACAAGAATATTCGGCATGGTCACACTGCAAAACAGGTCATTGCCGCGCGCTTCCATACGGGTGATGCCCATGGCACTTTCGGCAACGCAGGCGGCATCCTGACCCGTTGCAATGTAGATTGCGGCCAGCCCGTTGGCATAATGCGCCTGCGCCCCCAACTGCCCCGACAGATGCGCGCCAAGATTTGCCACCTGACCATATTCCAGCATGTCCTGAACACATGTCCCCAAGATGCGTTCCACCACATCTGCCTTCAGCGTGACCGACGCACTGACCTTGCGCCCGCGTCCCGTGACCAACCCCAGAAATGACGCTTTCTTGTCACCG
>NZ_CP121118.1 GCF_029581395.1 Roseinatronobacter sp. S2
CGGGCTGACCGAAATGGGCGAGATCAAGATGGAGCTTGCCGCAGAGGCTGAGGCAGATCGCTTGCTGGACGAGCAGCTTGGCCAGGATCAGTCGTCAAGCGTTCTCGACACCGTCTTCGGTCTGTTCGTCGGCGCAGCCCACGCACAGCAAGCGCCGGAAGCGCTGGAAGCCTGGCGGGACGAAGTAACATTCACCCTTGAACCCGGGGCTACCGCTGAAATCAAGATGACGATGGAATCTGGGAATACCGTCAATTACGCATGGTCCGGCACCGGAGGGCGGGTGAACTTTGATCTGCACGCCCATGGCGGCGGCGAGTCAGTCACATACGAACGCGGCCGAGGCCAAACGGCTGGCGAGGGCAGCATCGAGGCCCCCTTCACCGGGGACCATGGCTGGTTTTGGCGCAACCGCGACAGCACACCGATCACGATAACCATCCAGTTGCGCGGTGAATACAGCGAAGTCGTTGAGACCTACTAAGCCACAGAACAGAACCTGTCATTCGCGGCGTCGGTCGCGAATGACTTCTGCAAAGAATACGATCCAATGTTTGTGGTCTTGGCTTTTAAGTAGTGCCTCGAAAAACCCTGATCGCGACAGAGCAGTGTCCGGATGATGCTGATTACAACAGCCGTCGAAAACCATTGTCAGCTTCACCGAGCACGCTTTTCCTCTCAAATCTACAACGCTTGTTGACAGTTTCCGTCCGTTTCCTCAGTTTGGGGATATGGGGATCCGCGAGCTCCCCACGAGGCGCCAGCCAAAGATCGCGTTCCATTAAACCCCGGCGACGGAGGAACGCACATGCCTGCGCCCAATGCTATTTCTTTCGAGAAACTCACCCGTATCATCGGAACACCCCGCGCGCCGCTTTTACTCGATGTGCGCTCCGAAGACGATTACGCAGCCGATCCACGATTGCTTCCCGGTGCCACCAGGGCCGACGATCAGGCGCTCGGGGCGCTGTCACATCTGCTTGGCGGTCAGCCGTCGATCACCATCTGTCAGGGTGGTCACCGACGCAGTCAGGGCACAGCCGCATTGCTTCGCGCGGAGGGCTGCTTCTCGGAATATCTCGAGGGCGGTTTTGAGGCTTGGCGCGCGGCTGGACTTCCCCTGATCGATCCGACAAAATTGCCCGCACGCGATGCGCAGGGTCGCACTGTCTGGGTGACCCGTTCGCGCCCGAAGATCGACCGCATTGCCTGTCCCTGGCTCGTCCGTCGTTTTCTCGACCCCCGCGCGGTGATCCTGTTTGTGGCGCCCGCAGAAGTGGTAGGCGTCGCCGAACGCTACAATGCCTCTCCTTTCGACATTGAAGGCGTGTTCTGGAGCCATCGTGACGAGCTCTGCACCTTCGACGTTATGCTGGCGGAGTTCGGTTTGAGCATTCCCGCGCTCGACCGGCTGGCCACCATCATTCGTGGGGCGGATACTGCTCGGCTCGACCTCGCGCCTGAGGCTGCAGGGTTGCTGGCGGCGTCGCTGGGCCTTTCGCGAATGTATTCCGACGATCTGGAACAGCTTGATGCTGGAATGCTGCTTTACGATGCCTTCTACCGCTGGGCACGAGACGCAGCTGACGAGACCCACAACTGGCCCACGAACAAACCGAAGGCGATATGATGCAGGACCGAGCATACCCCACGTTGACAGAAGCCACTCGTATCTGGGCACGCATTGGCCTCTTGAGCTTCGGCGGTCCGGCCGGGCAGATCGCGCTTATGCACCGCATCCTCGTCGAAGAGCAGAAATGGCTGGGCGAGAAGCGGTTTCTGCACGCACTGAACTATTGCATGCTGCTGCCCGGTCCGGAGGCGATGCAGCTCGCCGTCTATATCGGCTGGCTTATGCACCGCACGTTGGGCGGCATCATCGCGGGTCTGTTGTTTGTGCTGCCGGGTGTGGTGGCGATCATGGCGCTGAGCTGGGTCTATGCCCTCTACGGCAACGTGGGCCCGGTCGAAGCGCTGTTCTTCGGGCTGAAAGCTGCGGTCCTGGCGATCGTCATGCAGGCAGTCATCCGCATTGGATCCCGCGCTCTCAAAAATGGTGCAATGGTCGCAATCGCCGCGGCGTCGTTTATGGCAATTTTCGGCTTCGCTGTTCCGTTTCCGCTCATCATTCTGACGGCCGGTCTGATCGGGTTCTTTGGCGCCCGTGCCGGTCTGTCTGCGTTTCAGGGCGGCGGCGGGCACGGCAAGGTTGGAGCGGTTCAGGTCGATGACGCAGATACTTTGTTAGGCGAGGAATCGCCCGACCACACGCAGGTGAACCGCGCGTGGGCGTTTCGCATCTCAGCAGTCTTTCTCGTGCTATGGCTTGCTCCGGTGGCCCTTCTGTTCGGCGTTCTTGGATCGGCAAATGTCTTTGCCCAGATTGCAGGCTTCTTCAGTATCATGGCTGTGGTTACGTTCGGCGGCGCATATGCGGTCTTGGCCTATGTTGCGCAAGAGGCAGTGCAGAATTTCGGCTGGCTCGCCCCAGGTGAAATGCTGGATGGGCTTGGTATGGCAGAAACGACACCTGGTCCGCTGATCATGGTCACGCAATTTGTCGGCTTCATGGGAGCGTTTCGCGACGCGAGCGGTCTGTCGCCTCTGATCGCAGGAACGCTGGGTGGGTTGCTGACGACATGGGTGACCTTCACGCCTTGCTTTCTATGGATTTTCCTCGGAGCGCCCTTCATTGAGCGTCTGCGTGATAACCGGGTGCTTACGGCGGCGCTGACCGCAGTTACGGCGGCTGTGGTCGGCGTGATCCTAAACCTCGCAATATGGTTCGGACTACATGTCATTTTCGATGAAGTGCGAACGATCACCTCTTTCGGTCTCAACATCGACATCCCCGTCTGGCCCACATTGAACCTCGCATCGACTGTGCTGGTAATCGCAGCAATCATCGCAGTGTTTCAGTTTCGCTTTGGGGCTGTGACGGTTCTTCTTGGCTGCGCAGCTGGGGGTGTTGCACTAAGCCTTGCGGGCCTCTTGTGATCCTCAACGCGGGTTCTGTCGCCATCAGACGCGCCGAATAATTACTCTAATCTGTCATCCAGATGGATGAGATTGCTCGTTCTCCCCATAGGCGTTTTGGACAAAACTCTGACGTTTCTGGCCCTGACAAAATCGACCGTTTTGTATCAGGGAAAATCATTTCTTACGTTAAAGCCAAGGCTATTTTGGGGAATGAATTCTGCCGATGCCCAACAGTACTGCGGTGAGTTCTTGCGTTACATCCCTAACGCTCTCATCCGACCAAACGTCGTCACGTATCATGAACTTGCTGCTGTTGGTGTGAGAGACGTAACTGGCCCGCCGCTTGACCACATCTAGTGGTACAAGAGCAGCCTTGATTATGCAGTAATCATCATCAAAAAGAACGACTGCGAGGATATCGAAATGCCCTCCTTCCAGATCACGCATCGCTGAAAGCTGCCGTGACCCATTGCGCCGGTGAATGCGCCGACCCTTGATCTGATAGCGCGTGCCATCTACCCCAGTCGCATCGAATCCCCGCTCCGAGTTCGGAGCCTGTTCCCATTCAAAAGCTTTGCAAAACAGGTATTCAGCCAGATCCCCGGTGGGGTTGTTGGCGCTTCTGACAATACCACGTCCGCGCAACGTCTCGCCGATGCTTGCATGCAGTGACAGTAGCTCCTGGACCGACAAGGCAGATAAATCAATGTCCGAAGAAGTAACCTTATCTGTCATTTGAGCCCCTCGAAGGCCCGGGCATCAGGACCACATGGCCCACCGGCTTCAAGAGCTTGGTATGCCGGTATTTCAAACCTGCCGCATGTCACACCACCGTCGCCCCATCTGCATTGGTCGCACGGAACGTAGTCGTTGTCGTAGAATATCGCTTCGTAGTGTTCAGGATGGGCTTTTGTATGGCAATCCCGACAGAGTGCGACAAGCTGGAAAAACAACTCATCTCCCATGTTCGCATAGGTCAGATGGTGAACGACAACAGCAGCGGCCTCAAGACATCCCTCACACAGGCCATTCGCTCGCTTCAGAACGCGTGCGCGCTTGGCCTGCCACAGTGGGGTTCTGCGGTAGGCCTCATATTGCGCCTGCCAGTCACCTGATTTTGCCTCAAGCACTGCAATTTCTTGTTCATGAAGTTGGATGTATTCCCGCCGTATTGCTTTTTGCGCGATGTCTCTGGCGTCCATATAGGTATTCAACGCATCTTCATTCCACGGCGGTAAACCATCCTGCTTCTTCGCAGCACTGCCGACCGGTGCTCCACAAATCAAACATTGGCGTTTGCACTGTGTCCTCCCATCAGAAATGGTCTGTGCCCGTATCTCAACGTCCGGATGCCGACACTCAGCGTCCCTGTGACCTTTCATTTCAGCTAGATACTTCCCAGCCAGGTCTCCCCGAAGTTCGACCCGTTCGTCCCTATCAGGATGATTTATAATTGCTCGTTCAAGTCTCGGCATTATGCCCTTCAGCCATCCGGCTTTTATACTCTAGATCCGATGTGTTGCCCGAGTTGCATTTTCTGCCGCTTCCAGCAAGATAGAGCTGTGAACAGACAATGCTCTAGCCAGAACAATCAGCTCAATCACATCAATCCGGCGTTCTCCGCTCTCAACACGCGCTACAAAAGACTGATGGCACCTTAAACGATTGGCAAGCTCTGACTGCGTAAGCCCCGCCGCCTTTCTGGCAGCTATAAGCGCTTCACAGAGCGCTTGATGGCCTTCACTCCTGATGGTTTTTGCCACGCGCCGCGATCTCCTTCGCGACGGCGATAATCTACTTGTCAGATAATCTAAAAAATAGATAATATGTGCTCAAGGGATGCCAGCATCCTGTGTTGGGCCCGAGGAAAGTTAGCCCCCTTGGAAAACTTACCCCCAATCATTCTGGAGACCCAGCCATGCACATCATCACATTCTTCGCACCCAAGGGCAGAGTGGGGCGCACGGTCGCCACGATCACGGCGGCGCTGGTGGAGGCGGGCAAGCGGGTAGATGTGCTCGACCTGTCCGATCCAAGGATCAGTGAACGTGTGCCGCTGCCGGGCAACCGGACCGGTTACTCCTCCGGGCTAGTGGCCTGGGGGCTGCATATGGTGGACGCCGGGATCGGGGAGGACCGGCTGCGGGTCAAACATGTCGCTAACTATATCGGGCTGGCGGCAGGCATCGTCGATGCATCAATGGAAGGTGTCGATGTAGTGCTGATCGACACACCTTCCCGGGCCGACGATCTGACACTGGCAGCCGTTCATCAAAGCAGCCTTGCCGTCATGCCCGCCACCGATGCCCTGGATGCGGCACTCATCTTTGACGCAATTGCAGAGCACTACATAACCATTTTGCCGAGGTTCTGCGGGCTGGTAACGGGCGCGCGCAGTCCTGACGAGGCCGATCTGATCAAAAAGGTATTCTTCGGATGGCGCACGCTCAACGCGGTGCTGCCGCATAACGGCTGCTTTCCCGACCAGTATCATGGGAAAGTGCTGTTCGACGGGAAAGACCGGGACGGCCTGGCCGGTATTGCCCAGCAAGCCGGACGCGCATTCGGCCAAGAGCTCCTGACGGTAGCTGAGGGCAAGACCCTCGGCAAGATATGCACAGAAGACTACGATATGCCTGATGGTACCGCGCTCGAATACTTGCGCGATCTGTCAAAGCAAAACCCGCACATATGGCAGTGATACCCACGGCCGCTGACCTTGGCGTAACCATTACCAAAGGCACGGTCGTGCGCGCCGGTGCCTACATTTCGGGGGGAACGATCTACCGGGATCAGGCCAGTACAACTATTCACAGCACGCCGGAAATCTGGTTGCAGGACGAGGCAGGCCGAGAGCAGCATTACCGCGCTGACGCTTTCGATGGCATCCGCGAGGGCCATGCGCTGATCATAGTCCATGATGCGAACAGTGGCGCGCTTCTACGCGTCATGAACCGCAATACCTGTTCTACAATTGACCGGAGCGCATTGATTCCGGACACCAGCGGATGGGCGGTCATCAGGGTGGTATTCCGGAAGCTCTTCACGATCTTTCTGCCAGCAGCTTTTGGGGCGTTTTATCTTCTTCAAGTGACCGGTCTGAGCGATACATTTATTGCCAGCCTCTTCGGATTTGCCTCGAATTTTCTGCTGATCTATTGCGGCTACCTTGGCTGGCGCGCGGCCAAAGAAACCGCCGCCAAAACCCGTGAACGCCGGGCCGGACTCGACGCGTTGTTCCGCCAGAAAGGCTGGACCAAAGACAAGGCGGTGTGATGTGTTATTCTGTCCGAACTGCCAAAGCTGCGGCGACGATACGTATGACACTACGCTGATTGGCAACCGCAAGAAAGGAGCCACAATGCCCGAACAGACGCCAGGGATTGAGAAGCCACTCAACCATCTCGACGGCAGCATTGTGGCCCAGCTGATCGAGGTCGGGCTGCTCGCGCGTTACCGCAATGACATCGCAGGAAGCACCGAAGCGCGACGCAAAATTCGCGAAGAGTTGCTGGCAAGAAAATGGATACTGCCGCCGCATACGTACGATAGTGACATATGATTGCGCAGAATAATGGTCAGCCCCAATGCATGGTAATACGAGCCGTTGGCAACTGTACGAAGGGCGCACAGGCGGCGCGCGATAGGTATGGCAGCGGTCCAGTAACAGGGCAGACGCATGCGGCAGCAAAGCGATCAAGGGCGGCCGTCGTCTGCCACGACAACGCCGCAAAGATAGCTGGGCAATCAGTCGGAAGCCGCCGCTGATCGAGCGCCGCGACGGTGTCACCAAAACGACAGACGCCGCGCTCACGACCACCATGCAGCCAGAACAGACGCTTCGCAAAACCGCACGCCCACCCCTCACAGGGGTCTGGGCGCATACGGTTTTGCAGCCACCAGCGGTGGCTCGGCAAGGCGCGGCCCGAAGGGTTGCAAGCCGCGAAGATCGCCAGATCGGAGGGGGATCGAAGGGGCTTCCCCTCGACCGCTGTTTTGGGATACCGTAGGAGGTACCCAAAACGGAAAGCGGGTTTCCCTTTTTGAAAAGGGAAAAACAGGAGGTACCTATGGGACAAGCGGGATCTTTTCGGGCGAATGCTCTCGGTGCTTCCCAGATGAGTGCAGCCCAGACCCATGAGGCGCGGCTCGATCAGGTTGCCAAGCTACGCGTGAAGCGGAACACGCCTCCCTTGGTGTATTCGCCGTACTCGCCAGATAGGCACGGTGATGTGACCTCATCTTCGCACCTCGAGGGCGAGGATGCGCTGCAACAAGTTCTGGCAATGATAGCCGAGAAAGATGCTGAACGACACCTGTCGCTGACAGCCGCGTATGACGCTCATGTAGAAGGGGCAAGGCGCAACAAGGGGGCCGGCAAACTCTGCCTGCACGCCTTCGTTCAGTTCCCCACGGATCTGGAAATCACGCCGGAAAACGAGCGCCTGATGCTGGCGCAAGCAGTTGACTTCGTGAACCGGAACCATGGTGGCAGGGCTGTGTTTCACGCCCGCCTGGATCGCGACGAAGCCGGGCGGCACGGGGTCGATGTGTTCTATGCGCCAAAATACACCAAAGCGACCAAGCGGCGTTCTGAAATATGGGTCAGCTTGACGAAGTTCGGCAAGGAAATGGCGATCAAACGCTTCGGTCAAAAGCCAAAAGAAATCAAAACAGACGAGACTGACCCGGAGACAGGCAAGCCCATTTGGAAGCCCGTGCTGGACGCCAGCGGTGATCCGGTCATGGTGGTATGCGATAGCAACTACTATCAGGGGCAGGCGCTCCAGGTGAATCGCTCCGGGTTTGTCGGAGACCATCAACTTAAGTAAGGATGATGGTTATGACGAAAAGCAAAATGGCAAATCGCTACTCGCCCGAGGTCCGCGCACGTGCGGTGCGGATGGTGTTCGAGCATCAGGGCTCATACGAAACGCAGGCGGGCGCGATCGCGGCCATTGCACCCAAGATTGGCTGTATTCCCCAGACGCTGCGCGAATGGATCAAGCAGGCCGAGAAAGACAGCGGCATGCGCGATGGGGTGACCACTGAGGAACGGGACCGGATCAAGGCCCTGGAGCGTGAGGTCCGGGAGCTGCGCCAGGCGAATGAAATTCTCCGCAAGGCGTCAGCTTATTTTGCGCAGGCGGAACTCGACCGCCCACTGAAGCGATGATTGCCTTCATTGAAGATCAGCGCATTGTTTACGGCGTCGAGTCGATCTGCAGGGTTCTGCCGATCGCGCCGTCAACGTTTTATCACCGCCTCGCATGTCGCGCTGATCCTTCCAAAGCATCGGCGCGACATCAGCGGGATGCGGAATTGCGACCAGAAATCAAAAGGGTCTGGGATGAAAACTATCAAGTCTACGGGGTCCGCAAGGCGTGGCACCAGATGAAGCGCGAGCGCTTTGATGTGGCCCGCTGCACGGTTGCACGCTTGATGAAGCAGATCGGCATCCGTGGGGCTGTGCGCGGCAAGGTGGTCAAAACAACGGTTCCAGACACGTCAGCGCCCTGTCCGCGTGACAAGGTGAACCGTCAGTTCCGGGCACCGGCACCAAACATGCTGTGGGTCAGTGATTTTACCTACGTGTCGACATGGCAGGGCTTTATCTATGTGGCCTTCGTCATCGACACATTCGCTGATCGCATTGTTGGTTGGCGGGTATCGCGGTCTGCCAAGACAGACTTTGTTCTCGATGCCTTGGAACAGGCCCTGCATGATCGACGGCCTGTCCAGAAGAGCGGCTTGGTCCATCACTCGGATCGCGGCGGGCAATATTTGTCTATTCGATACACCGAGCGTTTGGCCGAAGCGGGCATTGAGCCATCGGTCGGCAGCGTCGGTGACTCATATGACAACGCCCTCGCGGAAACCATAAACGGCCTCTACAAAACCGAGCTGGTTCACCGCCAGGGCCCTTGGCGCAACATGCAGGATCTGGAAATGGCCACCCTCGGCTGGGTCGATTGGTTCAACCACAGACGCCTACTCGGGCCCATCGGGAACATCCCACCAGCAGAGGCTGAAGAGAACTTCTATGCAAAGCGTGACGTGCTCGATATGGTCGCGTGAAATGAAGCTATAGGTCTCCGACAAACCCGGAGCGATTCAAGGATCTGTTCTTTGAACACTTGCGCGACCGGATGAAGCTGGCGTGGGTTCAGCGCGGCGAAAAGAAGATTGGCCGGGAACCTGATCGGATAGAAGTCGAGGAATACAAGCTTAAGCAGGAACGAGAAAGCATCCAGGGAGAATTCGACGAAGCGACGGCCGAGTTACAAGCAATGGCTCACGATCTTGTTGTGCAACAGCGACAAGCGGAAGCTGCAACAGAGGCTGCACAAAAAGCCGAACGGCAAGCCATTGCCAGCCGCAAGGAGGAGGAACGCCGCGCTGCGGAGGCCAAACAGAAAGCTGCGGATGCAGCTGCAGCAGCGAAACGGGCCGATGAAGAGCGTACCGCAGCTCAAAGCGCCGCTCGAAAGGCGCGTGAAGAGGAAAAAAAGGCGCGCGAGGCAGTCGCACAGCTCGAACCACAACGCGCGGCATTGGATGCCCTCAACGCCGAGATCGAGGAAAAGCGCAGCTTGCTTGCAGACCTGAAAGAACAAGCCGGACAGATCATCGAAGATGCCCGGAAATTGGCCAAGGCCATCATCGCCAAGGCGACGGCGGAGACAGGCAACATCGTCGTTGCGATTGCGAACCAGTACGAAAATTTCAAAAGAACTTCGACGGCAGAAAAGCAGCTGATCAACAGAGAGGCCGCGCTACGCGAGGCTGTTACGGAAACACTGAACGACCTCGGTATAGCGGATCAAGAAACCAACATCGGTGAGGCTGACGAAACGGGCCGTGCGCCATCCGTGCGACAGCTGATCTTTCGCCGGGCTGACAGGCGGGCGGCTGACAAGAACAAGCGGATAAATATTCCAAACAACACGCCGGGGATGGGCTGATGAGCAGATTTGATCTGAAGAAGCTTCTTGCGGAGGCCAATGCCGATCTGGATGCCGAAGCACGTGCCCGGCTGGCAGAGGCCCTGAACGCCGCTGTGGAGGCCACAGAGCGCGAGGCTGCGCTTCGGGCATCAGAAGCCACGCAGGCGGCTTTGGAAGGCCTCAGAGCGCAACTGAAGGCGGTTGAAGCCGAAAGTCTCGCACAGGCCACGAAAGGCGCGCAGGGCGTCACAGAGGCCTACAGGAAAGCACTGGGCCAGCTGGCGATGCACATCCAGCGCGCAGAGCAGGATGCGACCAGTGCCGTCAAAGTCATGGCATTTGAGGCCAACAAGGCGCGCGCGGTTGAAATTCGGACCCGTGAAGCGGCACAGGACGCTTCGCGGGCGGCGACTTTGGCCGGGCAGAAGATAGAACAGGCGCATAATGAAATTGACGCGCTGCAGGGCGTTCAGCGCCAGACAGACGGGCTTCTGAAAAAAGCGCGAACCTTGGTGATTGCGGGTGCTGTGCTTGCCGTCTTCGGGATCATTGTAGCCAGCTGGGCAGGGGCACAGATCGGCCAACGGTCAGCGCAGAACGCACGTGCAGAAGAGTTTGCCCGATTGGATCAGGTAGCCCTCGATCATGAAACTCGGATCGCCGAACTTGTCGAACAGGAAAACGCAGCGCTTTCCGAAGCACATGAGATGGCCGATCTTCGGGATCAGATCGGCGCTGAGCTGAACCGCCTTCGTGAGATGCAGGAGGAAATTGGTTTGGAGCTTGTGCGCGATGATCGTGTGATCGAGGTTAGATTAGGCGATGTGATATTGAGGCCATGGCGCGGCCAAGTATTGGTCATCATTGATGAAGGGCGACGACTCGAGGCGTTCTCCGGTGGGGCAGCCTTGAATGAGATAACGCGCTATGATGGGCGGATGTTCAGAACTCGGTCAGGAGGGTAGTAATTTTTCTATGGATTTTGGTCACGTTTTAGGTCTGGGCCACAGAAAATTGCGCCATAGGTTCAACGTCTTCATAGCAATCTTGGAGTTTGTCTTAGTGCTTGTTCTGTGTAGAGTCTTACCCTCGTATTATAGACCATAAAACTGCAATCTGCTGGATCATCGGTGGTCTGATGCTGGTTTCTGCGGTTTGCGTTTCGGCCTGTGTGTTGGTTCGATGACAGTGGCTACAACATTGAAAATGGAGTTATCCACAGGCCTCTAGTGTTAAATATGTGTTAGACTCTGTGTTAAGCAGAAAAAATTGCCCACAAGTGCTTGATAAAAAAGATATATTTTGAACATCCCGTGTGTGAAAGTACGAAGGAGTGTGTGTGAAAGTACGAAAGAACGTGGGTAAAAGTACGAAAGTTACACCGCTGTGTGTGAAAGTACGAATCACCGTGACTTTTCTCTAATCCAGCCCTACTGTGTGTGAAAGTACGAAAGGATTTCGTTTTGTCTGACGAGAGCGCGATCAACCGCTCCCCGCTCCTGCCCGACAGGTATCCGCAAGGCGATTTTTTCGTCTGCGATATTTTTGATGCTGTTCCCAAGGCTGATATGGCCTCGATGGAGCATCCGATATTTTCGCTCTCGACTAAGCCGGATACGCGCGTCCGTGAGTATGAGCACAATGGCATCAAGATCGCCATCAAACCCTCGGTGGACGGGCTGGCGACGGTTCATGACAGGGATATTCTGATCTACTGCATCAGTCAGCTCATGACGGCCATCAACGAAGGTAAGGAAGTGTCGCAAGCGGTTCGTTTCCGTGCGTTCGACATGCTTGTGGCAACCAACCGGAATACTGCCGGCTCCGGGTATGCTCAGCTCAAAGCGGCTTTGGAGCGGCTGGCTGGTACACGGATCAGTACCAATATCGTGACTGGCGGTCAGGAAGTGTTCCGGACATTCGGGCTGATCGAAAGCGCCGAGGTTGTCCGGGAAACACGTGACGGGCGGATGCAGGAGGTCGAGGTCAAGCTCTCGGACTGGGTGTTCAATGCGATCCGGTCCAAGGAAGTGCTGACCCTTCATCGGGACTATTTCCGTCTTCGGAAACCTCTCGAACGCCGCATCTACGAGATTGCCCGCAAGCATTGTGGCGCACAAAAGGAATGGCGGATCGGCTTGTCGCTTCTTCAGAAGAAATGTGGATCAAACTCAACGCTGCGGGAGTTCCGGCGGCTGGTCATGAACATCATCCGTGAAGACCAGTCACACGACCACATGCCCGATTATTCTATCGAAATGGATGAGCAGGAGGACATGATCTTTTTCACGAACCGGCAGAACGTCAAAGTAGTCCTACCACAAGCAGTGGCACCGCAGCTTGATCCGGATGTCTACGAGACTGCACGCATGCTCGCACCCGGTCATGATGTTCACTACCTTGAACGGGAATGGCGGCAGTGGCTGCCCGAAACACCGCGCAATCCTGAAGCTGCCTTCTTAGGGTTCTGCCGGAAGTGGGTGCAGAATAGAAAAAATACCGGATAATTTTAAATACCGGATTTGTTTTTGTATAGTGCCCAAGCCTCCTCGATGATGACCCCTTGCTGAACGCCCCTGCGTCGGGCCTCATTGGCAATTTCTTCAGAAATGCCGGGCATTACCTTGGCATGCACCTGTCCTGTGCGAGGACTGGGCTTGCGCCCGCGCTTCTTTTGCGGCTCACGGGCTACAAAGCCAAGCTCTTCCCCTGCCCTGTCGGTCTTCTCAACAGCCTGAGCGCTCCTGTCCTTTTCGCGCGTCTTCAGACGGCCAAGGTCGATGTTGAACGGCTTGTCAGTCATCTCACACCTCCCCGGCCAGTCGTTGATAGACAGCCTGCGCGAACTGCGCAGCGTTCTCGATAGCGCCTTCCATGTTGCCTTGCGCGGGCATGGTATGCAGGTCGCCTCCGAACTCGAAAAGCGCCGAGAAGGCTGCACGCTCCATCAGCGGTGGATTGATCAGATCCACCCCCTGCTCCGCCAGAGACCCGGCGATACCACTATGCTGCTTGGACCTGATGGCCTTCGTCATGGTGAAGACGACAGCATGCGGAATCTTCCGGTCCAGCGCCTCTTCCTCTTCCGAGATGAGTTGCAGGGCACGGACACCGATTGTTGCGTCCAGGGTGGTGGCACGCATAGGCGTAATGACCAGATCAGCCTGAGAGATCGCGCGGGAGACAAGGCGGGATGCCACGCCTTCCAGATCAACAATCACGATCTGGCCGTCTGTGTCGTGTCGCTTGATGGTTTTCACGATGTCGGATTCGCTGACGGTCGACAGAACACTGATCCGGTCGGGCAGTGGCCCCCGGTCTGCCCACAAAGTCAGAGACTGGTTCGGGTCGCAGTCCAGCATAACAACGTTTGCGCCCGCGTGAGCAAGTTCTGTTCCCAAGAGGACCGCCGTGGTGGACTTCCCGGCCCCTCCTTTGGGAGATGCTATGACGACTGTGGGCATGTCTTTTCCTAATCAGATATTTAAACTAACCGGATAATATAAAAAATCCGATTAATCAATCGTATTGATTAAGAAGTCCCTTATCCCTGTCGGGTGCGAACCTCTCCGATAAAGTCGCGAACTGACCAGAGCCAGCCGCGCTGTGTATCCGTATAGCTTCCGTGGACCGGGGCAGGGACCACCAGTTGAAGGTTCGAGGCCTCCATTTGGTTCGTTTGTGGCTCTGAAATCCCCGGCTCCAGTGTCAGTAGATGTTTTCGGCTGATCTTTTCTGCTTCTGCCAGAACCTGCCGCCAGCGATCCTTGCAGGTGGATTTGGCACCCAGCATCGTCAGGCGGGGGTCTCCCCCGGCCGGTGCGGTCTGATAGGTTTCCAGATCGGGGAAAAGGAAGTCGGGCTTGTGATTGTGTTCTGTTACTGCACCCCGAACATGCCGGATGTCATGCGCCCTGAGAACGGCGGCAAGGTGGTTTTCCAGAGAATGCCCCATGCGGGACTTACGTCGGTTCTGGACGCTTAGAGAAAAGCTTATGAAGCCATCCACATCCGTCCCATCTTCGTTCATGAAACCGGCTTCGATCCGCGTCGATACAACCCTGCGCTCCAGCCGCCTGAACAATGCCTCCTCGTGGTCCAGCCAGGCAATCAGCGCTGCGTCCGGGTCGTCCTCGGCGCGCACCTCGGGCAGGGTGAGGCGGGCCAGATCAGAGAACTCGGCCGTTTTCGGGAAGATCGTGCCGAACTTCTCGATGATGCTGTCCAGCTTGTCGGCTTCCGGTTCCTCGAACTCGACGCCGATCTCGTCCAGAATGAAGCGTGCGGCGAAGTCCAGCTCCGGCTCCTCGTCGGAGAACTCGCGGGACACAAAGGATTTGCCTTCGGGGCGCAGACCGAACAGCCAGAAGAGTTGTTGTTCGCTGGTTGACCCCTCGGGGGCCACGATGAACCACAGGACGCCGCCTTGGTCCTTGGCAAGGAACAGAGTGTCCCCGGCCTTCATTGCCTCCGTGACGGGGTTGGATGGGTAGTAGAGCCGCCATTCGGGTGATCGATCTGGATTCTTCAGGCGGCTGTCGTAATGAGTAGCCCAGCTTTCCTCGGTAAATCCCTCCTGATCACCGCCAAGCCAGATATAGATCGCAGGGAATTTCTCTTGGTTCGTCTCGCCAAGAAACTCGTTTCGCATTTCTTTGGTCGTGCCGACCTCGTGTTGGTTTGACTTCTTCGGCTCGGCATCCACGGCGGACAGACGCTTCACCCCTACACCCTCGAAATAGTCAGACAGTTGCCCACGCTGTATCACCGCTCACCTCCAGCATCTTTATCTCCGATTTCAACCATATAGAGCATTGTTCGACAACGCTGTCGAAGGGAAGGCGGGTCTTTCCCTTCAGGGCGCATTCCCAGACTGTGCCAATGCGCCAGCCTGCCTCCGCCAGCGCTTGGCGCTGCTGCCGATCGCGCTCGATGTTCTTTCCGATCTTGTCACGCCAAAAGTCCTCGCGGCTCTTTGGCCAGCGAAACAGGTGGCAGTCGTGCCCGTGCCAGAAACAACCGTGAACGAAGATCACTGCGCCCCGGCCCGCGAACACGAGATCGGGCTTGCCGGGCAAGTCTTTGCGATGCAGCCGAAAGCGGAATCCGCGCCCGTGAAGCGCGTACCTGATCGCCAGCTCGGGGTTTGTGTTCTTGGCCTTGATGCCCGCCATCATCCGGCTTCGAACGGCGCTGGAAACACTATCCGCAGGCATCACTCCGCCGCGACGGTCACGTCCGGAACCTTCATCAGGGGTTCACTTTTTTCCGGTAGAATACCGGCTTTGCGGTGCGCATGACGGGCAGGGGGGTACGTCTCGGCCAGAGGCAGCATCGTCTGGATCGGATCGGGCACCTCTCGACCGTCCAGCTCCATCGCCTCGGCGATCCGCGTTTGCATGAGTTGCGCCACCGCTTTCACAACCGGCACAACAACCGCATTCCCGAACTGGCGGTAGGCCTGCGTGTCAGAGACAGGAATTCTCCAGTCTGTTTGTCCGGGCTTTTCAAACCCCATAAGGCGGGCGCATTCGCGTGGTGTCAGGCGACGCGGCCGGTTGCCTTTCTGCTCGATCAGGATTTCGGATCCGTCCTTGTAGTAGCGGGCGGATAGGGTGCGAGCCACGTCTTTCGGGCCGAAAAGCGAAAATCCGAACCCGTTCCCGGCGCTGCGGTGCTTTTCCTTGTAACCCTGAAGGTAATTCCACATGTGCTCGGTGAGCGTATACTTTGGATCAACGTCATCATCGAGGATCGAGCCAAGCGTCGGGCCGTCACCCAAGGGCACGGCGAGTTGATCGAAGTCGAACTCGACACTGTGATCCTTGAATCCGACGATGAAAATGCGCTCCCGCTTCTGGGGCACCCAAGGCGTTGAACTGATAACCTTGTGAAAGACGCGGTAGCCCAGCTCCTTCTCCAGTACGTGGATAATCGTGGCGAAGGTCTTGCCACCGTCATGACGTTCAAGATTCTTCACATTCTCCAGCAGGAAGGCAGGGGGACGGTGGTGGTCGATGATCTTGGCCAGATCGTAGAACAGCGTTCCCTGCGTGTCGCACAGGAAGCCGTGGGGACGGCCAAGAGCATTCTTCTTGCTCACACCGGCAATCGAGAATGGCTGACATGGAAAACCGGCCAGCAGAACGTCATGCGCCGGGATGGTCCCGGGCGCGTTCGCAAAGGGCCGCACATCCTCGGCGAAGACGTGTTCACTGTTCGCTGGCTCTGGGAAGTTGGCGCTGTAGGTCTCACGGCTGAACCTGTCCCATTCGGCCGTGAACACGCACCGTCCACCGATAGCCTCGAAGGGCAGCCGCAGCCCGCCGATTCCAGCAAAAAGGTCGATGAACCGGAAACCCTCGGGCCGCTCACCTGTGCAGCGCGCATCAGCCGTTTGGCGAAGCTTCTCCAGCCGGAGCTGGTCAATCCGCTTGCCTTCGCCTTTCATGTGACGCCGGACTGTTCGGGCGTTCACATCGAGAAGCTCTGCCGCCGTGTCGATATCGAGACCGGCGCGCTCCATCAGTTCTGCAAATTCTGTCCGTGGATGCGCGTTCATATACCTGCCCTTATCTGTGTCGGTTATTGACAACATGTCATAATCCGTCCCAGCATGATTGGAAACCCTGTTTCTGTAATTTGTTCATGTTTTGTTCTAACTTGGGGTTAAGACAGATGGCGCTTTCTTGCATTCGGATGCGGTCTTAACTTGAAATCTACCCTCCTGTCATATATGTCTCCCCTGTCGTCTATGATCGGGTGAGCTTTCGAGCGATACGGCGACCTGCCAGCTTTGCTGGTCCCCAGTGGGGCGCAAGAGGATCCCGACCCGAGCGCAAGCTCGCGATGTAGGTCCTGCGGGGCCTATTTTCGTTTCTGGGACAGACTTCAGCGGCGGCGGATTTGGACGGGCGGGCCAAGGGGTGTCTGGACGCCGCGTGCGACCGCATCAACCAAGCGCGGGAATGACACCGGACTCGCCCACTTCGTCATGTTCCCTTTCTCATAAGCGGATCGAACGATAACGGCAACATCGGCATCTTTGTGTTTAGAGCGCGTCGGGTCGAAAAACACAGCGTATGGCGGTGTGCCAGCCATTCCGCGCAGGAAGAAGAAGTTACGGTCCTTTGACCTGTAAACACTGTGTCCCCCGATGGTGCTGAAAAGCTGGGGCAGGTCACGGGACAACTCCCAGCGTCTTTCATCAAAAGCGCGCCAGTCTCCCGGTCTACGACTGTAGATCAGATCGGGGGTGTGGTGGTCTGGATTGAATACCGATGTGAAAACGTGGTCCTCATATGTAACCCGCACGGAATAATCCGTTTCGTTATGCGTTACACTGAATACGAATGGATCGAGGTGGGCTAGATCGAAGACCTGACCCCTGATCTTCTTATTTTTGAAGTGCGGCATGGTCGATCAGTCGCTATCTTTCACGACCCGGAGCGTAGGCTTGCCCTTCTTGGAGGTTTTGGCCTTCTTCTCGGCCGTCTTCGCTTCGCGCTCCTCGATCTTTTCCTTGGCAAAGGGCATGACCTCTTTGATTAGACCGTCAAAGGAGTATTCGTTCGTGAGGTTGCCGGTTTCCTTGTAGCTCCGCTGGTGCCGTTCGATCAGACCGGCCTCAACAAGGCCTGTAATCACACGGGTTACATGGCGGGGGCTGCGACCTACCGCTTCGGCAATGGTCCCGATTGCAGGACGCGGCCGTCCATCCTTCGTCCACCAAAAGGTGCAAAGGAACAGAAGAATATTCACCTCAAGCGGACTGAGGCCAAGAGCCTTCTGCCGCTCTAGGATAACACTCGGGAAAACGGTAAACCCGCTCTCCATGAGAGTCTTTGTCCACTTCTTCTCATTCTCACGGAGCTGCTTTTCCTGCTCCTTTGGTTTGGTTTGCTGTGCCATAGTGATACCTCGAAATCATTGTTAATCAGTCATATGCACGCTCTTTGCAGCTCAATCAAACCGAAGGGGGTGACACCAGCGACAGGGGCTGAGGGATACTCGGATAGTCCACTTGGGGTCATGTTGAGGAATATGGTTGAATGGAATCTACTTTGGGCGACAGGTGCGACAGGGGGAATCCTGCCATGAGCGGCAGGGGCCAGTGACGCAATGGTCACCCCCTCCCGCCACCTATGTCGGGGGTGGGAGTGCATTTTTCTAGAGTGAAATGGCGAAAAAGCTCTATTCAGCAGAGATTTGGCGCATCTTACCCAGCTATTTGGGCAATAGCACGCTGTAAGGTGCTGCGGTTTACGCCAAGAATCTCCGCCATCCCGGAAACTGTCTCACGCTTAGCCTCGATAGCAGTCTTTGCATGGGCGATTTGGGCAGCGGTGAGGGCAGGGGGCCTGCCTAGGCGTTTGCCACGCTTCTTCGCAGCGCGCAGGCCAGCCTTTGTGCGCTCCTGGATCAAGTCGCGCTCGAACTCGGCCAGCGCGCCCATGATGTGAAAAACCAGTCGCCCGCCTGCGGTCGTCGTGTCGATCCCGTCTGTAAGGCTGCGAAACTCGATGCCCCGATCTCCGAAGAGCTTCAGAAGATGAATCAGGTCGGCAATAGACCGTCCTACGCGGTCCAGCTTCCAAACCACCAGCAAGTCGCGTTCACCCAGTAGCCCCATCACCTCGGAAAACCCTGCCCGGCTCTCGGCCGCCGTTGTGCCGCTCTGCGCCTGATCGGTGATGATCCGGTCGCATCCGGCCTCGGTCAGTGCCTCGATCTGTAGATCAAGGTTCTGCTCCCCTGTGGACACCCTTGCATAGCCAATTTTCATTCGATCTTTTTGCACGAGGTTTTTGCATCAGTCCAGAACAAGGAAAATCAATGGCTTGACGGCGGACAGCAAGCTGCCGCGAAAAGGGTCGTTTTTGCGGCAATCCATCGCGGCCAAAAACCTGCCAGAACCACACTGGTTTTGCCGGGAGATTCTGTCGAGGCTAAGCCATTGATCCAGCGTGACGAAGGGTTAGGGGACAGAACCCACCGTATTTGACCTTCCATTCTGACCAGTGGTTTTTGACCCTGTCAACCGGCAGAGAGCGGACCCTTCCGCGTCAAAGATGCGAAAACCTCAGTATCGGTCCAGTGCGTCCAGCACAGGGCAGTGTGGTACGTCGGCACCGCTGCATCGCGCGGCCGTCTGGGCAAGCGCGGATTCGATCCGGTGCAGATCAGCGATCTTCGCGCGCACGTCAGCGAGGTGGCGGTCCGTGCGCGCCTTGACCTCGGCGCAGGTCGGGACAGTCCCATCCTCCAGTCCCAGAAGCCCTTTGATATCTTCGAGCGTGAAACCAAGCTCACGCGCCCGCAGGATGAAGCGCAGGCGGGAGACATGGGCGGCGGCGTAGATCCGGTATCCTGCTGCCGTACGTGGCGGATCAGGCAGCAGGCCCGTTTTTTCGTAATAGCGGATCGTTTCGATATTGCAGCCGGTGGCGCGGGCCAGTTCTCCGCGCGTCAGACTGATCTCCATTTCGTGACCGGACATCAATATTTTCCCTCTTGAGCCTGTACTTGCTACAGACCGTAAACCTGTTTTCAATCGGAGACGAGAGGATCAATACATGGCGCTGACAGATGAAAGAACGAACACCTGCGCTGCGGGCCAATCGTCGCGCAAGGGCTGGCTGGCGGCGGGTGGGGTGCTTGGCGCGTTTCTTGCCTCGGCGTGTTGCATCGGGCCTTTGGTGCTGCTGATGCTCGGCATCTCGGGCGCCTGGATCAGCACCCTGACCGCGCTGGAGCCCTATAAGCCCATCTTCGCCGTGATCGCGCTCGGCTTCATCGCCGCCGGGTTCCGGCAGGTGTATTTCCGCAAGCCGACCGTCTGCGAGCCCGGCTCGTATTGTGCACGCCCGTCCTCGGCCCGGATCACCAAGACCGCGCTCTGGGCCGCGCTCATTCTCGTTGTCGCAGCCCTCAGCATCGACTGGTGGGCCCCGCTTCTCTACTGACCCCGAAAGGAAACCACGTGAAAAAGCTTTTTGTTCTCGCACTGCTGGCCGTCAGCGGCGCACCTGCGATCACTGCCATCCCCGCAAGCGCCCAGTCCGTCGCGGCTGAGCAATCCGTTACCTTCGCGGTCGACAACATGACCTGTGCGCTCTGCCCTGTCACCGTGAAGCGCGCGATGGAACGCGTCGAAGGCGTGCGCGACGTCGAGATCGACTTTGCTGCCCGCACCGCGACGGTTCTTTTTGACGCCGCCACAACCAATGCCGAGGCCATTGCACAGGCTTCTGCAAATGCGGGCTATCCCGCCGTGACAGGCGGGTGACATGATGCGCGACGACCTGATGGGCGGAATTCTGGCGACGGCGATTGCGGCACCTGCGGTGATCATCTGCTGCGGCGGTGGCACTGTGCTGCTTGCCGGAGGTCTCGGCGCAATGGGCGCTGTTGGCGGTTGGCTGAGTGGTGTGAACGGTCTTTCGGTCGTAGTTGCCGCAGCCGGTGTCGGCCTGGCATGGCGCGGGTTTCTTCGCCACAACGCATCCGGGGCCTGCTGCAATACCCCTAAGTTGGCGAAGGCCGCGCGGCATGGCTGATGGCACCGACAGCAAGCTTCTGGCCACAGGGATCGTTGGCACGGTCATCGCGGCGCTCTGCTGCTTCACACCGGTCCTTGTGGTGGCTCTGGGCGGGTTCGGGCTGGCGGCGGTGCTGGGCTGGATCGACTATGTGCTCTTTCCGGCACTCGCCTTCTTCATCGGCCTGACAATCTACGCCGTCGCGCGCAAGACCCGACGCGCCCGCCAGCACTGAAACTTTCTCGAAAGGATACCTCTCATGATGACGAACTGCTTTTCCGCAATGGCCGGGTTTGGACCCGGATGGGGTACCCTGCCGGTCCTGATCGCGGTCACCGCCGCGCTGACCTACCTGCTGACAAAGAGCGCCAATACGCGCCGTGATCGGGTGGTGGACGCGTGACTGGCACGAACGACTTCGACCTCATTGTGATCGGCGCGGGCACCGGCGGCAATGGCGTGGCGCGCATGGCTGCGGCCGCAGGCTGGAAGGTGGCCATCGTCGATCAGCTTCCCTATGGCGGCACCTGCGCGCTTCGGGGATGCGACCCCAAGAAGATGCTGGTCAGCGTAACCGAAGGTGTCGAACAGGCGCAGGCGATGGCGGGCAAAGGACTGGTGGCCGCGCCACGGGTCGACTGGGCCGAGATGATGGCCTTCAAGCGGACCTTTACCGACGCCATGCCCGGCCGCATCGAGGCCGGCCACGACAAGGCCGGGATCGCCACGCTGCACGGCACGGCGCGGTTCACTGCACCCGACACGGTCGAGATTGACGGCGTGGCGCATCGCGCGCGGCATTTCCACATCGCCACGGGGGCACGGCCTGCATCTCTCGGTATCCCGGGCGAAGTGCATCTGATCACCAGCACCGATTTCCTCGAACTGCCGGAGTGTCCGCGGCGCATTGCCTTCGTCGGTGGCGGCTACATTGCGATGGAGTTCGCCCATATCGCCGCGCGCTCCGGTGCCGAAGCGGTTACCGTGCTGCAACGCGGTGCGCGCATCCTGCCGAACTTCGACCCCGACCTGACAGAAATTCTGGCCGAGGCGACGAAGGCGCTTGGCGTCACTGTGCACACAGGGGCCGAGGTCAGCGGGATCGCGCGGGACGGCGACGCGTTTCGCGTGCACTTCGATACGCCCGACGGGCCGCAGGACATTCTCTGCGACCGGGTGGTCCACGCGGCGGGGCGGATGCCGAACATCGACACTCTGAACCTTGACGCAGCAGGGGTGCAGGCGGGTGCGCGCGGCATCACCGTCAGCGCCGCCATGCGCACCACGAATTCCGCAATTTTCGCTGCGGGCGACTGTGCCTACAGCGGGCCAAACCTGACGCCGGTTTCGGCGAATGAAGCGCGCGTCGCCGCCAAGAACCTGCTGGCCGGTCAGGACGCCCGCGAAATTACCTATCCGCCGATCCCGAGCACCGTGTTCACCCTGCCGCCCATGGCCAGCGTCGGCCTGTCCGAGGCTGCCGCGAAAGAAGAGGGCCGCGAGGTCGACGTGCATTTTGCCCGGACCGAAGACTGGTATTCGTCGCTGCGCGTGGGGGCAAAGGCCAGCGGCTACAAGGTTCTGGTCGAGCGCAAGACGGGGCTGATCCTTGGCGCGCATCTGATCGGTCCCGGCGCGGAGGAACAGATCAACATCTTCGCCATGGCCATGGGGGCCGGACTGACGGCCAACCAGATCAAGGCGGCGATCTTCGCCTATCCCAGCTACGCCTCCGACCTCGGGTCGATGGTCTGAAATACCAAAGGAATACTGACATGAACGAATTCACAATCACCAACACCGGCCACGCCGTCCCGACTGCCAAGGGCGACCAGTTCGACCTGATCGTTGTGGGTGCGGGCTCTGCCGGGTTTTCCGCCTCAATCACCGCCGCCGAGAGCGGCAAGCGCGTGGCGCTGGTTGGTCACGGGCTGATCGGGGGCACCTGTGTGAATGTCGGTTGTGTGCCGTCCAAGGCGATGATCCGCGCCGCCGAAGCGGTGCATGGCGCGCATGCGGCCAAGCGCTTCCCCGGCATCTCCGGCACCGCGCAAGTTGACGATTGGGCGACGGTTGTCGCGGCGAAGGATGATCTTGTCGCATCTTTGCGGCAGAATAAATACGCCGACCTGCTGCCGGGCTATGAGAACGTCACATATCTCGACGAAGGAGCAGCCCGGCTGGTCCCCGGCGGGATCGAGGTCGGCGGGCGCAAGATCACTGCGCCGAAGATCGTCATCGCCACCGGCGGGCGCTCCGCGCTTCCGCCCATTGCAGGCATCGAGGATGTGCCGACGCTTGACAGCACGTCCTTGCTGGCGCTCGAGACCTTGCCGCAAAGCCTGATCTTTCTGGGCGGCGGCTATATCGGGTCGGAACTGGCGCAGATGATGGCGCGCATGGGGGTAACGGTTACGGTAGTCTGCCGCTCGCGCCTGTTGCCGCAGGTGGAGCCGGAAGTCTCCGAGGCGTTGACCCAAGCCTTCCGCGAAGAGGGCATCACCCTGCATTGCGGTGTCACCTATGACGCCTGCCACACATCGAATGGTCGCGCGGTGCTGTGCATCGAGGAGAACGGCAAACGGCTGGAACTGAGCGCCGACCATCTGGTCGTCACCGCCGGACGCGCGCCCAACACGGAAGGACTGGGCCTTTCGGAGATTGGTGTGGAAACCGACTCGCGCGGCGCAATCATCGTGGGCAACGACATGGCGACCACCGCGCCCGGCATCTTCGCCGCGGGCGACGTGACCAACCGCGACCAATTCGTCTACATGGCCGCCTATGGAGCCAAGCTGGCCGCCCGGAATGCGGTGCTGCGCGGCGTGGAATACTACGACAACGCGGCCATGCCGTGGGTGGTATTCACCGATCCGCAGATCGCCGGCGTGGGGCTGACTGAAGCTGCGGCGCGCGCTGCGGGCCATGAGATCAAGACCAGTGTCCTTGCCCTCGACAACGTGCCCCGCGCGCTGGCGGCCCGGGACATCCGGGGCCTGATCAAGCTTGTTGCAGATGCCAATACCGACCGCCTGCTGGGCGGCGTGATCATGGCTCCGGAGGGGGCCGACAGCGTGCAGACGCTTGCCATGGCGCTGAAGTTCGACATGACAACCAAGGCGCTCGGCGAGACGATCTTCCCCTACCTCACCACTGTCGAGGGCCTGAAACTCGCCGCACAGACCTTCGACAGGGATGTGGCCAAACTCTCCTGCTGCGCGGGGTGAGACGACCACAGATGAAACTGTCGTCACGGGGGAAATGACTATGCTCTCAGGGCGTCCTTGGGGAAAGGTTTCACTAAACTGTAGGCGTTCAAAAAGAAAAATGGTGAACGATCGCAAGTCGCACACCGCGCCAGACATGCCGCAGCTGCGACACGCGCATAGAATAGATCATGTGCGGTTTGGCCGAAAAGTTCGCATCAGCGACACTGCCTCGGTAAGAATTGCCGCAAGCATGAACAGCCGCTTTGGAGAAACCGCACTGCGGCATTCGCGCCTCGCAGCACTCCTGCCTAAATGGCCGGTCTGAGACATTCGTGACGTCTACCGAGACAAAAATCAAACGTTTCTGTCCCGGACGATAACCACCGATTCTGACTTGGTCAGAAGCACGAGGGCTGGCCAGCTTGACACGCGTGACTTTTATCATTTCAGCACTTCAATGTCCCTCTTCGCTGCTGCGAAATCCATGTTGAAAGGTGATGAAGTGAAACCTGTCATGATGCGTGATTGCCATGGCGAGGGACACAGAAACCGAATACGATCTGCATACCGCGCCAGCTTTTGATCTCGCGGATACTGTGTGAACGGATGCTCTGGTGCTGCGCAAACTTGGTATTGTTTCGGGTCTGACACTGATCAGCCGGGTTCTTGGCTTTCTGCGCGATATGGTGCTCGCGGCCGCGCTTGGTGCAGGACCCGTCGCGGATGCGTTCATGCTGGCATTTCGCTTGCCCAACCATTTCAGAGCCATCCTGGCCGAGGGCGCTTTCAACGCCGCTTTCCTGCCAACTTGGGCTACCGCAGATGCCGGAGGGCGCGACACGTCTCAATTGGGGGCGCAGGTTCTGGGCTGGCTCTTGCTGACCAATCTGATGTTGCTGACACTGGCATTGGGGGCAACAGGCTGGGTGCTGGCAGCGCTTGCGCCGGGGCTCTCCGCCACAGACGAGACATGGCCACTGGCAGTCACGCTGACGCGGATCACCTTTCCCTATCTGCTTTGCATGTCTCTGGTCTCTTTTCTGTCGGCTCTGCTAAACGGTCGCGACCATTTTGCCGCCCCGGCGGCGGCGCCAATCCTGCTGAACCTGTTCATGATCGGTGCGCTTCTGCTCGCGGCGCATTTCCCGACCGCAGCGCATGCTGCGGCCTGGGGGGTGATGCTCTCCGGCGTGGGGCAGGTAGCCTTAGTGGCGCTGGCCTGTCGGCGTGCAGCTTTGCCTCTGCCTCTGCCGCGACTGGGCCTGTCAGCCGACACGCGCCTTTTCTTCCGCCGTCTGGGACCGGCGGTCCTGACATCCGGCGCGCTTCAGGTGGCGGTTTTTGCGGATACGATCATCGTAACCTTCCTGCCACCCGGATCGCTGTCGCATCTCTATTACGCTGATCGCCTTTACCAACTGCCGATCGGATTGATCGGGGTGGCTCTTGGAACGGTTATCCTACCCGATATTGGACGACGCGCAGGCCTTGGAGATGAGGCTGGCATCCGTCATGTGCTGGACCGCGCGCTGTTCATCTGCCTTGCGGTCGGCATGCCTGTTGCGGTGATCATGGTGACACTCGGAGATTGGACGATGCGCCTGCTGTTCATGCGTGGCGCCTTCGACCTGGCCGCCGCCGACGCCGCCGCCGCCATCCTTGCGGCATACGCCATCGGCCTTGTGCCCGCCTTGGCAATACGCTCGCTTGTGGCAGGATTTCACGGGCGCGGCGATACCAGCACCCCGCTGAGCATGTTGGTTCTCGCCACGGCCGTCAACATCGCGGTCAAGATCAGCCTCGCCCCATCTGTCGGAGCCGTCGGCCTCGCACTTGGAACGACAGTGGGCATCACAGTCTATGCTTTCTTACTTTGGCGCACTGCCAGGGTCCGGGGGGTCTTCAAGGGACCGCGCCTTTCCGATGTAGGATTGTTTGTCGCAAGCGGGGTCGCAACGGGACTGCTGGTGCTGTGGTCGCGCGGCGCACTCATGGTCGCGCTCGGGCCAGTCTTGGGCCAATGGAGCATGCCGATCGCGTTCATTGTCCTCACATTTGCTGTGGTGGCCGTCCAGGTAGCGGTAATACTCTTCTGCCGCCGTGCGAAGGTAACCGGAGGCACGCCACCACAGTAAGTCGACTTGCTGTCCTCCTCCAAAAATTCTGCGGTCTCATCTGAAGTTGGAAAAAGTCAAAGATCGACTCTCGGCTGCGATCAGGAATCCGCAGACCTTCGCCTGAATGGCCGCTTCTCGACGCATCGCCATCCTTGGTCAAACGTAGCTTTTTGGTGAAGGATGAACATGAGCGCAAGTTAGCTGCGCGATTACTACTTGATTGAGATCCGTAGATGGCTGGCGTAGCAAACATGCTTCGCTGCAGGTCGCCACTGTTGCAGAACATTGTGGTCCACCCCGGGAAATCCACTGTAGACATTCTGGTGACATAGTTCTGCCAGCATGTGAACCTAAGCACTCGAGATTACCCTGTCCATGGTTGGATTGGATCGATGTTTGAGGTTCTGAAAATGAAGAGCTTTGTGCGAAATGCAGATTTCCTGGTGCGGTCTCCCAATTCTTTGCGGTGGCTGGTGCGATTTAAGCGGGACGAAAACGGGTCCTTAGTGATCTTTTCCGTATTCCTGTTCATGATCATTCTGTTTGTGGGGGCGTTGGGTGTCGACCTGATGCGCTTCGAGATGGAGCGTGCGAAGCTGCAAAGCACATTAGATCGCGCGGTCTTGGCGGCGGCTGATATTGATCAGAGCCTGGATCCGTCTATCGTGGTCAACGAGTATTTTACCAAATCCGGGTTTCCGGACTCTGTAACTGGCGTCAAGGTGACAGAGGGACTGGGCTACCGTTCTGTGAGCGCGACGGCGCGCAAGCAAGTAAACACGCATCTGTTACATATGCTGGGAGTGGAAACGCTATCAGCGCCCGCTTCGGGCGCGGCTGAAGAACGGGTCGACAACGTCGAAATTTCGCTGGTGCTGGATATTTCGGGATAAATGGCCAACAACAACCGGATGACCAACCTGCGTTCCGCAGGGCGCGATTTCGTAGATGCGGTCTTCGAGAATGCCGCCGAGAACAAGGTGTCTTTTTCAATTGTACCTTATAACGGGCAGGTGAATGTCGGGCCGGACCTGATCGACAAATACAACGTAACCCACCGCCACAACAACACCTACTGTGTTGATATGCCAGCGTCGGTTTACACCACAGCCGCGCTGTCGCGCAGTCTGGCGATGACGCAGCACGCTTTTGCGGATACGTATAACACCTCAAGTACAGGCGCCAGCTATACGACGAATGACATGGCTCCATTGACTGCGAACCGCTGGTGCGACCCGGAACCCGCGAACCGTATTCGCGTGCATAGCAACAATGTCACTCAGTTGAAAAACCAGATCACCGCCTTGCAGCCCATTGGTGCGACGTCAATCGATGCAGGCATGCGGTGGGGCGCAGCGCTGCTGGACCCCAGCGCACGCGGCGTCGTGTCAGAGTTGGTATACGAAGGTCGGGTGAACAGCGCGTTCAACGGGCGCCCATTTAATTATGGTGATCCCGAAGTGCTCAAGGTTCTGGTGTTGATGACAGACGGCGAACACTGGCCCAATGAGTTTATCAATATCGCTTACAAAGCTGGTGAGTCTCCGGTTTTTCGCAACTCCGACGGACGTTACTCCATTTTTCACTCCGGCGTGTCAGGCAACACCAAATATTGGGTCCCCCATACCGGTTCTTGGAGCCAAGTGCCTTGGGGTGGAACCGTAACAGAATCTTGCACGGGCAATGGGAATAATAAAGTTTGCACGACGACACTTAGTAACGGCAGCGCTGTTCGTTTGGAATGGCCACAGGTTTGGCAACAACTCCGGGTGCAGTGGGTGGCGAACCAATTGTATCGTCGTGCTATAGGCGGGAGTGTCACGCAATATGTGAATATGTTCCGCAGTCGCGAGGGTACAGTTATCGGTGCTGGCCCGCATGAAGTCAGTACGATGAACAGCCGTTTGCTGGACCTGTGCACCCGGGTCAAGCAACAGGGTGTGGTGATCTACACAGTGGCCTTTGAGGCCCCTGTCGCCGGTCGCAATCTGGTGCGCCAATGTGCCAGCTCAAATAACCACGCATTCGATGTGGACGGCCTCGAGATACGCAGCGCCTTTTCTTCCATTGCAACGTCCATCCGAAAGCTGAGGCTGACCCAATAACCACCCTCTATGTTCTTTTGGTTGCTAAGTTTCTGCATATGCGACTGGTGCCATAACAGTTTTAACTGATGTTTCCGTGCGCCGTTGCCTTACCTAATCTCTCAAAGTGTGCCTCGTGATCGGACAGTTTTAGGCAGTCGAAAATGCCCTGGTTCGGCCACCTCGCGGAAACTAATGGTTTGCTTTGCTTGAGCGACGACAGAGCTTTGGTCATTATCAGGCATCGAATCCCGGCTGCTATTCTATTGAATAATGCGTAAAAAAACTGATTCCAGTGATCCTAAATGAGCAATATGAAGCTGACTGGGCAGGCAGAAAAGTGAGTATCTAATTTGGAGATTTATCTGCGTGGCGATCAGATCGCCACCTATCAATCCGTTGCGTCATCCGGCAACGCGAACGGCACTCAGGTTGTCCTGTCAGGGGTTCAAACTCTGGGGACTGCGAATGATACTTTTCGCGTCGTGATACGACAGATCGGAAATGGTCAAACAGCTTTTCAAAATAGCCAAATGGTCGATATCTACCCGTATCCTGATATAGTTCCAGCATCGGCCCCAATTTTTACCAGCTTGAATCCGCAGCATGATCAATTTCAAGGCCGAGCCTCATCAGACAGCCACACTATCTTCACTGGCGGCCGAGTATTGTTCCAGACTGAACCGATTACAAGTGGCACAGTTCAATTTGGCCCAGGGAGCAGTCCACCCCGCGCCGAACAGCTTTCATTCTCGAACTTTTCGTCGACACCGCCAACCGTTCCTTGTTTTACACCTGGGACGATGATCCTCACAGACACCGGACCTCGGTCGGTTGAGACCTTGGTGGTTGGCGATCAGCTTCTCACCATGGACAAGGGATACCAACCTATCCGTTGGATTGGACAGCGTGAGATATTTGGATTGGCCTCTTTTGCACCTGTGACGATTGCCAAAGAGGCCCTCGGTAACAATCGAGCCATGCAGGTATCTCCCCAGCATCGGATTCTTGTTACCGATGCAAGGGCAGAGCTCTGGTTCGGATCCAGTCAAGTTTTGGTCGCTGCGAAGCACCTTGTGAACGGGTCGACGATCACGCAAGCCGCACAGGACACGGTGACATACATTCATTTAGCGCTTGATGATCATCAGATCATATTCGCTGACGGTCTTGCCAGTGAAACGCTTTTGTTGGGACCAATGGGGCTTGCGGCAATGGATAGAGGGCAACGAGCCGAGCTCTTGGCCTTGTTTCCCGAAATTCGAGATCCGAGCTGGTACGCATCAGCCGCGAGACCATGCCTTTCCCGTCGGGAAGCGCTTTTATTGGCCTGAGAAGAAGATCCCGAGCGCCACAATGCGCGTGTTGAAAGTCGATGGGGTGATCCTGTGTCTGTCGTTCGACATGGCAGACAACTTCGTCCACCCTGTTGACCTTCGTCCCTGCTCGGATGCTACAAGATGCACAAACGGCCAATCTCGTGAAACTGTGATGCGGCATTGGCACCACCCGTGAATGGCAGGTTTGGGTCTGGCCGTTGCTGCGTCTGCAAAGCGTTCGGCCTCTCTGCAGTGTGCTTCACTGTCGCTGATGGGCTCTTCGCGTTGGCAGTCAGGGACGAAACTCAGGCGTTTGCGTCTTGGGCGATAACGACCGATATCGGTGAAAAACTCAGGCCACCAGATGTAGTAGTGACTGCCAGGGATGCGTCTTTCGCGCCGCTTTGAGCGGGGAAACCTGTGACAGCTTACCTGTGGTTCAGTGCCTCATGCGGTGCTCAGCTTTACGAGGCGTTTGAGGTTCTGGGCGGTGGCGGCGAGGAGGAATTCCTCGTTTGCGCCTGACAAGCCTCGAAGCCGCAGGCGCGTCAGCTTCAGCCATCGCTTCAGGTGGGCGAAGAGCATCTCGACCTTCTTTGGGCGGGCACGCGCGGCTTGGTATGCGTCAGTCTTTGCCAGATCGCGCACAATCTGGCGGGCCTCTTCATCCATCAGCCGGATCACCGTTCGGTAAGGTGCATCCGTGCAATGGGATCGCAATGGGCAATCCCTGCATTGCGAGGCCTTGGCCTTGTAGCGTTTCACCCGCGTCTCGGCATTTACACTGCGGAGTGGCAGATCATGGCCCTGAGGGCAGATGAACACATCACGTTCAGGATCGTAGGTGAAAGCGTCGCGCGTCATCTTACAATCGGTCTGGGCCTTGCGGTCGAGCACCGGGATATAGGGGGTAATGTTCCGCTCAAGGAGCCAGGATAGGAATGGTCCCGTGCCATAGCTTTTGTCTGCAGCAATCGAACTCGGCGCAAAGCCACTCACATGACGGTCAAGCATCTCTTTGGCGGCTACAATTTCCTGGCTGAGGCGCGCGGGCGTCGCGGCGACATCGACGATAATGGCATGCTTGTCATCGGCCAGATAGTTAACCTCATAGCTGAAGCGCCCCGGTCCGTCTTTGAGGGACCAAGCCGCTTGTGGGTCAGTTTCTGAGATGTATTTCGGCGGCTTGTGCCTCGGGCCGGGCGGTGGATTAGCCACGGCAGCTTCCAAATCTTCAAGATAGGAGTGAATGCCGAACAAATATCCGATCAGCAGCATCCGGATCATCAATTCCGGGTCGACTGAAGGGCGTCCGGTGTGACTGTAGAGCGGCGCGAGCTCTGCGCGGAGTGAGGAGAAATCAAGAAACCCATCGACCTGACGCAGCAAATGGCCAGCGGGCACATGATCCTCCATCCGGAACCGGTAAAATAGCTGACCCTGCTCTTTGATCTGCCCCATCATCGCCGTGCCCTCCGATATAATAATCATATTGAATCAGTGACTTAATTCAAAATCAACGAAAGATGGCCGTCCAAACCACAACATCTGGTGGTCCGAGTTTTTCACCGATATCGATTGTTTGTGACCGTCAGTTTTTCGTAGAGGTTTTGCTTGAATCAAAAACAGAACGTATCCTGTGTTTTTGCTGACATGAGTTAAAGTTTCGATGCCCAGCGTGGATGGTTTTCATCCACGACGAAGGCATGCGTATGGCGTCGCGTGCCATTCAGATGCGGGTGATCGAGAGAAAGGTTACCGTGCGTGTGCTCAAAGGTCTCCGGGTCTTCCCGCGGCCATAAACGTAGGGCAGCCACGATGCCCGCACCTGCAAGCGCGGCCAGAACACCAAGTGCCACAACGGGACCGAAACGGGTCATCAGCCACCCTGACAGTGGATAGGTGACAAGCCAGCAGGCGTGGCTCAGTGCGAACTGTGCCGCGAACAACGCGGGCCGGTCCTCGGCGTGCGAAGACCGCCGCAGCAGTCGGCCCGAAGGTGTGAGCACCGCCGCATAACCCAGACCCACGAGCAGCCACGCGCCAAGCATCACCGGCCAGACAAGACCAAAGGTGGCGACCTCGCCTGCCAGCCCCAGAAGCGTCAGCACCATCAGCACAGCGCCGCCCACCATCACCGGACGATCCTGCACCCTATCCAGGATCTGCGGCAGCACAAGTGCCGCGATCATGGACCCTGCACCGAAGGCGAACATCGTCCAGGCCAGCGCAGATGCATCCAACTCCAGCGTGCCGCGCACCAGCACAACAGAGTTGACCAGCACCATCGCGCCTGCGGCTGCGGCAGCCATGTTCAGCGCCAGCAACCCGCGCAGACGCGGAGTTGCAAGATAGATGCGAATTCCGCGGGTCGTGCGGTCGTAGATGCCGCGCGGTTCCGAGGGTTTCGGGCTGGGTAGCATAACCGAGACGACCAGCGCCGCGGACGCTGCAAACCCCACCACTGTTCCGAGGAAAAGGGAATTGTAGCTCATGAACACCAGCAACAGCCCGGCCAACATCGGGCTGGCGATGTTTTCCAGATCGTAAGCCAGCCGCGACAGCGACAGCGCCCGTGTATAACGCGCCTCGTCCGGCAATACGTCGGGGATGGTCGCCTGAAAGGTCGGCGTGAATGCCGCCGAAGCTGATTGCAGCAAGAAGATCAGGACGTAGACCTGCCAGACCTCGGTGACGAAGGGCAGGCATAGTGCCACGCCCGCCCGCACAAGATCCAGTGCCACCAAAAAGGCGCGCCGGTTCACCCGGTTGGCAAAGGCGCCCGCTATGGGGACGATGCCGACATAAGCGATCATCTTGATGGTAAAGACCGTGCCCAACACCATTGCCGCGTTTTCGCCTGCGAGATCATAAGCCAACAGTCCCAGTGCGACCGTGGCAAGCCCGGTGCCCAGCAGCGCCACGACCTGCGCGGCGAAGAGGTGGCGATAGGTGCGGTCGGCGAGCGGGCTTAGCATGGTGTGCCTCATAGATAGCGGGCGATGACTTTCAGTTCGGCACGATCCTCGGACGAATGTTCTGTATCAAGGCATTGATCCATGTGGTTATGGATCAGGGCCCGCTTGGCATTGACTACAGCCTTCTCGACGGCCTGCAATTGCTGCGCGACGTCGAGGCAAGGTCTCCCCGCCTCAATCATTTCTATCACTGATCGCAGGTGACCATCGGCGCGTTTCAGCCGTGCGATCAAGGCGGGATGGGTTGCGTGTCGATGCGGCTCTGTCATATGGTAGGCATATCCTCCACCAGAGGATATAACAAGATGGCACCAATCGCGTGCTGCGGACATGACGAGCGGGCAAGAGCAATGCATTCCATGCATAACCTTAAAAAGAGGGCAGTTACCGCGCTTTTATGCGTGGCGCTTGCAGTTTGGTTAGTCATACCGACGGCGAACCATGTGCCCACGATCATCGAGACCCTTCAGGATCATGCAGAAATGGTGGCGACGCATGGGCATTCGCATGGGCTCGAGGAAGATATTTACTGGGCAATGCATGGCCACAGTCACGAGGCTGCCGACCACGACCATAGCCAGGCATTTCTGATGTTGCCTGTGGCAAGCGCGCCAGCTGTTGGTGATGAGGGCATGTGGAGGCTCAAACCCGTGCCATGGGGATCTTCCCGCAACTTTGGAATTGAGAGACCTCCGCGCGTTTGATCCTGCCACCTTGTGTGGCCAATCAGATCAAGCACTCATTCAACGGAGATTCCCATGACTTCAACTTCGCGGGTCCTGCGCGCCCTGGCACTACGTCAGGTCATCACGCTGACCCTTCTTGTGCTGGCGGCATTCCTGCTGACCGTCAGCCAGGCCGTCGCCCACAACGTCACTGCAGGTGACGCGGGCTATATCCAGGAAATCTGGGGGGTGAACATCATCCCCTTCATCTATCTCGGTGCCAAACACATGGTGACCGGCTACGATCACATCCTGTTCCTACTCGGTGTCGTGTTCTTCCTCTACCGGATGAAGAACGTCGCCATCTATGTCAGCCTGTTCGCCATCGGCCATTCGGTCACGATGCTTCTGGGCGTCTGGTATGGCTGGGGCATCAACGCCTATATCATCGACGCCATTATAGGTCTGTCAGTGGTTTATAAGGCGCTCGACAACCTTGGTTACTATCAAAAATGGTTTGGGTTCCAGCCCAATACCAAAGCTGCGACGCTGATCTTCGGTCTATTCCACGGCACAGGCCTTGCCACCAAGATCCTCGAGTATGACATCCCGGAAGACGGGCTTCTGGCAAATCTCTTGGCATTCAACGTAGGCGTCGAAGTAGGCCAACTGCTCGCTCTGGCCGTGATCCTGATCGTCATGGGATACTGGCGCCGCAACCCCAACTTCATGCGGCAGGCGACCATCGCAAATATTGTGATGATGGGCCTCGGTATCTGGCTGACCGCCCATCAGGTCGCAGGCTACTTCGCATCAACATAAGTAAAGATTGGACAACCAAATGAACAACGCACCAAAACCCAACCTCGACGAGCTGCCGACCAAGGCGCAACTGTTTCGCTCCAGCGTCATTGCGAGCATCGGCGCAGTAGCCATCCTCGTTACTGTCTACTTGCCGGCGGAATACGCCATCGACCCCACTGGGGTAGGCCGCGTTCT